>JBPYEE010000431.1:0-23265 GCA_051985095.1 Vicinamibacterales bacterium
ACGGCGCTCGGAGCGCTCGCGTACCAGGCTGGCGACGGGGCGGCGCGCGCGCTGATTGGCTTTGCGCGGACCGACCCGAGTCCGCGCGTCCGCGGTCAGGCGCTGTTCTGGATGGCCCAGCGCGCCGGGCAGCAGGCGCTGGCGACGATCGGCTCGGCGATCGACGCCGATCCGGAAACCGACGTCAAGAAGCGCGCTGTCTTCGCGCTCAGTCAGCTCCCGGCTGACGAAGGCGTGCCGAAGCTGATTGAAGTCGCCCGCAGCCATCGCAACCCCGAGGTGCGCAAACAGGCCTTCTTCTGGCTCGGACAGTCCAGGGACCCGCGCGCGCTCGAATTCCTGGCGCAGGTTCTCCTGAAGCCGTGACGTCTCACGCCCGGACGTTCACGTCGTCGACGATCGACTGAATCTGGTCGTGGGTCAGGGTTCGCCGCGACGCCTTCGCGGCGGCGAAGATCCGGTCGACAATCTCGTCGGTCGCCGGCACGGCGTGCTTCTCGAGCCAGAACACAACGTTGGACCGGCCAGACAGCGGGCCGATTTCAATTTCCTGTTCGCGGCCGACCAGGCTCGCCGGCACCGCGGCGTAGACCGCGTCCATCAGCGCGCGGTCCCCTTTTCGGTACGCCTTCACGACGGCCGCGGCATGCACGCCGGTGGCCGTCCGAAACGCGTCGGCGCCGATCACCGGATAGTTCGGCGCGATGCGGACGTCGCAGGCGCGCGCCACCGCCCGGCAGTAGGCAGGAAGCTTCGTCAAATCGCGGTCGATGTACCCCATCATCGAGAGGTTCACCATCAGCAGATCGAGCGGGGTATTGCCGCAGCGCTCGCCAATCCCGAGCGCCGCGCCGTGCAGCCGGGTGGCGCCCGCCTCGAGCGCCGCGATGCTCGACGCCACACCGAACCCGCGGTCCCGATGACCATGCCAGTCGATGCCGACGTCGGCGCCACCAGCCTCGTCGATGATCGATTTCACGAACCTGACCACCGCGCGGGCGCCGTTCGGCGTCGCGTAGCCGACCGTGTCGGCGACACAGAGCCGGGCCGCGCCCGCCCGAATCGCCGTGGTGTACAGCGCGCGGAGCGACGCGGGATCAGCCCGGGTCGTATCCTCCGTCACGTACATCGTGCGCAGCCCCTCTTTGGCGGCAAAGGTGAGGGCGTCGTGGGTGCACCGCTGCAGGAACTCGACCGTCCATCCCTCGGCGTACTGCCGGATCGGGCTTGATCCGATGAACGCGCAGCATTCAATGGGGACGCCCGTCCGCTGCTGAATCTCGGCGATCGGCCGAATGTCGGCAACGACGGTCCGGGCCGCGCAATTGGCGGAAATTTTCAGGCGCGCATCGCCGATCGCACGCGCGAGACGTTCGACGTCTTTGGCGACCTTCGGACCGGCACCTGGCAGCCCGATATCGGCGGTGTCGATGCCCAGCGCATCCATGTGGTGGAGAATGCCGATCTTCTCTTCGATGGTCGGGTTCCGCACCGAGGGGGACTGCAGACCGTCGCGCAGCGTCTCGTCATCGAGCATCGCGACGGCCTTGGGCGCGGCGGCGTCAGCGTTCCAGTCGTAAATCAACGGATGCGGCGCAACGCGCACGGATCACCCCTGGCCGCGAACCCGGTCGCGGGACGCGTAGGCAATGGACGGCAGGCCGACGGCGAGGATGGCCAGCGCGGACGCCGATGACAGCCACACGCCCCGCGGCACGGCGGGACGCATGAATTCGTCCATCTGCGGCCGCGGCCGGCCGGCCGCGGTCGATTCAATCGCCGTTCGGATGTAATCGCGGCCGGCGACCACGATCACGCGGTCGAACACGACGTTCCAGACGATGACGGCCCACGCCACCCAGAGCGCGCGGGCGATTCTCGCCAGCCGCCGCCCACGTTCCATGCCTCGATTATCGCAGACTGTGTCGGTGCTCAGCCAGCGGCGGCGCCGGGACGGCGATCACCGCCGCCGCGCGTAGGCGCGGAGGGCCACGACGATTACGGCGACCGCGACGGCAATCCAGGTGAGGGAGCGCGGCGTCTCGCCGCTCGCCGCGCGGCCCATGTAGAGGGCAAACAGGACCAACAGGATTATCGCCAGGACGCTGGCCAGAACGCTCGCCCGCGCGCCGCGAGGGCGACTCGCCGGCGGCTGGTACTTCGCGTCCGCCGTCGGCGCACCACACTTGTAGCAGATGAGCGCCCTGTCGGCGATTTCAGTGCCGCAGTTCCTGCACTGCATGAACAGGGGCCTGCGGAAACACTGGACTCACTTATCTCCCAACGATGATTCTAAACCGCCCGGCGACTCCTCCGAGGTCGTTCTCGCCGAATGAAAACGAGACGCTCGGATTCGACCCGAGGATCCCGGGGACGTGCGTGTAGGCGACGTCGGCGGCGAGACCCACATAACGATGCAGCCGGAACTCCGCCCCCGCTGCGGCGAGAAACCCGGCTTTGCGTGTGTCGACATTCTCGGAGGGCTCGGCAAACGCCGACGTTTGACGATAGCCGTACCAGCCGATCCCGGCACCGGCGTACGGAACCAGCCACGGAATCGGACGGCGGCGACGCCGCAGGTGGAAGCGATAGCCGCCGACGAGCTCGACCGGCGTGATCGTCGCCGTCATCGGCAGGCCGAGATGAAACACCTGGCCATTGTTGACGAACACCTGGTCGCCGGTTTTCGTGAACCTCGAGGCGCCGAGATCGACGAAGTAACGGTCGCGGAAGGTGACCTGCACGCCCCCTCCATAGAAGGGTTCCGCGCTCTGGCCGAAGGTGGCGTCGAAACTGTGCTCCGCCGCGAATCGTTCGTCGGCCACTTCCAGAAACGGCCGCACGGAAATCCGCGGCGCCGATTGCGCCTGCGCGGGCACCGCCGTGCCAGCCAGGAGGATGGTGCACAGAATGGCGGGCGCCAGACGCGCGATCACCGGGCGAGGCCCAGTCCACGCAGGGCGCTACGGGCGTCGATCAGACCGAACCCGAACAAATCATCGCGGCCCGGCGTGCCGAGATCGATGGCGAACTGCTCCATGGCCGCCTCGATGGCCGCGGGATCCTTGATGCCCTGCTGCATCATCATGGCGGCGACACCGGTGACGTGCGGGGTTGCCATCGAGGTGCCGATGTACCCGACGTACGACAGCACGTCGAACCGTGGCGCCGTGAAGGCGGAGGGCGGCAGCAGATACGTGTCGGTGTAGTTGTAATTGAAGGTCTGCTGCCAGACGTACCCATCGCGATCGAAGCCGCGTTCGGAGCCGCCCGGCGCTGAGATTTCGACCCACGGGCCGCTGCTCGAGTAGTACGCGTGACAGTCGGGCGAGGACGGCGTCCCCTGGCAGCGCAAGGGGCCGGTCTGCCCCACGGCATGCCGATCGACGGCCGCGACCGACACGGCGCCCTGCACGCGGGAGGCGATCTCGGCGATGACCTCCTTCGGATTGCCATCCTCGTACCCGTTGCCCGCGGCGATGGCGATGAACACGCCCTTGCTGACCGCGTACCGAATGGCATCTTCAACCACCGGAGCGGTGTCGGGTGGACCCTCGCGGCCGATGCTCATGTTGATGACATTCGCGCCGTTGTCCGCCGCATAGCGAATCCCGCGTGCGACGGTCGCATCGTCGCCGCTGCCGGGCGCGCCGAACAGGTCATCCCAGATGCTGTCGATGACCTTCACCGGCATCAGCTTGACGTTGAACGCCACACCGGCGGTGCCGATGCTGTCATTGGTCAGCTGCCCGATCGTGCCGCTCACGTGCGTGCCATGCCCGTCGAAATCGAGGGGCATGTTCTGGTACGGCGTGCCGTCCCAGATGAAGTTGTAGGGTTTGACGATGCGGCCGGCGCCCGCTCCGCCGACCAGCTGACTGGCGGCCGAATACGGAACCACGACGGGTCCGAGGGCCGGATACAACGTGCCTTGGTCATCCCTGAATGCTTCGAGCGTCACCGAGACCGTCGCGTTCATGTAGGCCATCCCGGTGTCGAGCACGGCGACCGTGATCGCCGAGCCGGCCGCCGGCTGGATATCCCACGCTTGTTCCAGTCCGATGAGCGGCAGGTTCCACTGCCCGGGCGAAAAGGCCTGGCTCGGCAGATACAGCGGATCGTTGGGCACAAACATCGTATGCACCCGATAGGCCGGCTGCACGTACTCGACTTCCTGGCGGCTGCGCAGGGTTTCGGCCAGCGCCTCGGGATTCTCGTTTGGATCCAGCTGCACGATGTCGAAATTGGCGTACGTGGGGCGTGCCGAGATGGCCGCGGTGCCGGAGGCCGATCGCAGCGCATCGAGGCGATCGGCGGGCGAGGCGGCGTCTTTGAAGCGGACGATCAGCCGGCCCGGCACATACGGCGCGGACAGGCGTGCCTGCTGATCCTGCAGCGCCCGGCGCAGCTCCACGCGACGCAGCGCCGCCGCCGTCGAGGGGGTGTGGGTGGCGTCCATCGTGACGCCGGCGTCCACGCCGGGCAGGCCCACGCCGGCCAGCATGGCGAAACGGGAGGCATTTGGGGCCGGCTGGCCGTGCGAGACGGCAACCGCGAGCGCGCCGACCAGGCCGACGGCCGGCAAGAACCGGGCGCGCAAACGGAACATCCGTGTATTCTAGCTGGAGCGGCCGATCGCTCGGCCGCGCCCAACGATGCCTGACACACTTTTTCACAAAGTCTGGAACGCGCACGCGGTGCGTCCGCTGCCAACGGGCCAGACTCAACTGTTCGTCGGCTTACATCTCGTTCATGAAGTCACCAGCCCGCAGGCCTTCGACATGTTGCGTCAGCACGGGTGGCGTGTCGCCTGTCCCGATCGCACCTTTGCCACGGTGGACCACATCGTGCCGACGCGGTCACAGCAACGACCGTTTCTCGATCTGATGGCGGAGGAAATGACGGTGGCGCTCGAGCGGAACTGCCGCGAGTTCGGCATCCCCTTCTGGCCACCGGATCACGAGAATCAGGGCATCGTCCACGTGATCGGCCCCGAGCTCGGCTTGACGCAGCCGGGGATGACGATCGCGTGCGGCGACAGCCACACCTCGACGCACGGGGCATTCGGCGCCATCGCGTTCGGCATCGGCACCTCGCAAGTCCGCGACGTCCTCGCGTCACAATGCCTGGCGCTCGACCCCCTCAAAGTGCGGCGCATCGAGGTGAACGGCGCGCTGAAGCCCGGCGTGTACGCCAAGGACGTGATTCTGACGATTATCCGGCGTCTCGGCGTGCAGGGCGGCGTCGGATACGCGTACGAGTACGGGGGCACCACGCTCGACCATATGAGCATCGACGAGCGGATGACGATCTGCAACATGTCCATTGAGGGCGGCGCCCGGGTCGGCTACGTGAATCCCGACGCGACCACCTTCGCCTTCCTGCGCGGCCGCCGGTTCGCGCCGGAGGGCGCCGCCTTCGATCGCGCCGTCGCATGGTGGTCCGGCATGGCCTCGGACCGCGATGCCACCTACGACGACCGTGTCGTCTTCGACGCCGCGGCGATCGAGCCGACCGTCACCTGGGGCATCAATCCGGGCCAGTCGGTCAGCGTCACGGAACGGATTGACGGCGATCCGCGGGACGAAGCGTTCGGCTTCATGGGATTCGCGCCCGGCGATCGGATCGCCGGCACGAAGATCGACGTCGCCTTCATCGGCTCCTGCACCAACAGCCGCCTCTCGGATCTGGAGGAAGCGGCGAAGATCGTCCGGGGCCATCGGGTGGCGCCGCACGTGCAGGCGCTCGTCGTGCCCGGGTCCCGTGCGATCCGCCGGGACGCGGAGGCGCGGGGCCTCGATCGCCTGTTCATCGACGCGGGCTTTGAATGGCGCGGCGCCGGCTGCTCGATGTGCCTGGCCATGAATCCCGACCGGCTCGACGGGCGTCAGGTCTGCGCCTCCTCGTCCAATCGCAACTTCAAGGGACGGCAGGGGAGCCCCACCGGCCGCACCCTCCTGATGAGTCCGGCGATGGTTGCTGCGGCGGCGATTGCCGGCGAAGTCGTCGATGTCCGAACCATGCTCCAGGCTGGGTGACACGTTAGCGGAGACCTGAGACCGAATGAACCCGGTGAACCCCTTGAACGCGAGTCAGCCAGTCATCAGCCATGTCTCGGGCCGGGGCATGCCTCTTCGTGGCAACGATATCGATACCGATCGGATTATGCCGGCCCGGTTCCTCAAAGCGGTGTCGTTCGAGGGCCTCGAGCGGCACCTGTTCGAGGATGATCGCGCCGCCGACCCGCGCCATCCGTTCAACGAGCCCCGCTACGCGGGCGCCACTATCCTCGTCGTCAACAAGAACTTCGGCTGCGGGTCGTCGCGCGAGCATGCGCCGCAGGGCCTCTTCCGGTTCGGCATCCGCGCCATCGTCGGCGAGTCGTTTTCAGAGATTTTTCAAGGCAATGCCGCGATGCTCGGGATTCCGTGCTTCGCGGCGGATCGCGCATCGATTGATCGGCTCCAGTCGGCGATCGAGCACGCTCCCGCGACGCTCGTCGAGGCCGACCTCGCCGGCAACGTCGTGCGAGCCGGCGCCGTAGAGATTGGCGTGTCGCTGCCGCCGGCGCTCGGCCACGCCTTCATCGCCGGTCAATGGAATCAAACGGCGATGCTCCTCGATCGATTCGACGAGGTGCGGGCCGCGGCAGCCCGGCTGCCGTATCTGACCGCGTTCGGCGCCGACCCCCGCTAGAGATCGGGCTTCTTGGCCTGCGCCACGGCGAGGAATGCGTCGGCCGCGTGCGACCGGTGCATCTTACGGCACACGAGCGTCACCTGACGGCGCCGCGACACGCCGGTGACGGGAATCGCCACCAGGCGGCCGTTGGCGAGTTCGGTGATGGCACAGCGCCGTGGCAGCAGCGCCACGCCGAGCTTCAGCTCGACGGCGCGCTTGATCCCATCCAGGCTGGGGAGCGCAATCACGATCCGCAGCGGCACGTGCCGCTCCTCGAACAACCGCAGTACGCGCTCGCGGGCTGGCGAGGGATCGTTGTGCGCGACGACGGGCTCGGCGCCGATGTCCTCCATCGCGACCTGGCGGCGCGCCGCCAGGGGATGCGTCGGCGGCACGAGCAGCACGAGTTCGTCGCTGCCCACGGGCACTTCGAGCAAGCCCGCCTCGGCCGGATGAAATGTCAGCGCGCCGAAATCGAGGCTGCCCTGCAGGACCTCGACGGCGATTTGCCGCGCGGGCACCCGACGCACGTCAATCGTGATATCCGGATACTGCTGGCGGAACCGCGCGACGAGCGGCAACAGCGTGTGGACGGCGGCTTCGTTCGCCCCGACGAGCACGCGGCCGCGCCGGAGATCGCGCAGGTCCCGAACGGCCGACTCGGTCTCTTCGGCGAGGCGGACGAGCCGCTGACCATAGTTCTGGAGCATGCGCCCGGCTTCGGTCAGCGTGCCGCTCATCGACGATCGATCGAAGAGCTGCTCGCCCAGCTCGACTTCGAGGCGCCGCACGGCCTGGCTGACCGCCGGCTGCGTCCGGTGCACTTTTGCGGCGGCGCGCGAAAAACTGCGTTCGTGGGCCACGGTGAGAAAGATCTTCAGGGCCGGCAGGTCCATCGCGGCGCTATAATACCTCGTTATTTTTCGGTAATCATTATCACTTTGACTTCTACGCTGGCGAGCGGTACAAACCACCCATGACCGCACCCGCACGCATCGTCATCTTCGACACGACCCTGCGCGACGGCGAACAGGCGCCGGGGTTCTCGATGGATGTGCCGGCGAAGCTCGCCATGGCGCAGGCGCTCGATGCGCTGGGCGTCGACATCCTCGAAGCGGGGTTCCCGATTGCGTCACCCGCCGACGCCGAGGCCGTGCGCCAGATTGCCACGACCGTCCGCCGGCCGGTCATCGCGGCGCTCGCGCGCACGCGGCGGCAGGACATCGAGGAAGCGGGCCGGGCGCTGGCGCCGGCGGCGCGGTCGCGCATTCATACGTTTCTCGCGACCTCCGATCTGCACCTGGCCACGAAACTGCGGATGACGCGGGAGGAGTGTCTCGCGGCCGCCGTCGACGCCGTGAAGCAGGCGCGCGCATTCACCGGCGATGTCGAGTTCTCGGCGGAGGATGCGACGCGGAGCGACCGCGACTTCCTCTGCCGCGTCATCGAGGCGGTCATCGCCGCCGGCGCGACGACCATCAATCTGCCGGACACCGTCGGCTACGCGACCCCCGACGAGCACTGTGAATTCTTCGCCCGCATCCTGACGCGCGTCCCCAACGCCCCGAGGGCGACCTTCAGCGCGCATTGCCACAACGATCTCGGGCTGGCCGTCGCCAACAGCCTCGCCGCGATCCAGGGCGGAGTCCGTCAGGTCGAGTGTTCGCTGAACGGCATCGGCGAGCGCGCCGGCAACGCATCGCTCGAGGAATTCGTGATGGCCCTCCGTGTCCGGCGCGACCGGCTGCCGTTCGACACCGCGATCGACGCGTCGCGGCTGTACGCCGCCAGCCAGCTGCTCTCGCAGATCACCGATGAGCCGGTGCAGGCCAACAAGGCGATCGTCGGACGCAACGCATTTGCCCACGAGGCCGGCATCCATCAGGACGGCGTCCTGAAAGATACGCGCACCTATGAAATCATGCGGCCGGAAGACGTGGGGCAATCGGCGTCGTCGCGGCTCGTGCTGGGCCGCCACTCCGGCCGTCACGCCGTGCAGTCGCGCTGCGAGACGCTCGGGTTTGTCCTGTCGCCACCGGAGATCGACCAGGTTTACCACGCCGTCATCTCCCTCGGTGAACACCGCAAGGCAATCGCTGACGGCGATCTGCGGCGCATCGTCGATCGCGTCCGGACGCCGGCGCCGGCGCCGGCCGGCGCGACACCGACGCACGTCGAAGCCGTCGGCTACGGACACGGTGTGTAGAACGATCGAATGATCCTAGAATGATCGAATGATCCCGTTACGGGACGTCATTCCGTCCCGCACCACCCCGTACATCACCACGACGATCATCGTTCTGAACTCGGCGGCCTGGCTCTTCGAGGTCACGCTCCCGCAGGACGTCCTCACCCAGTTCATCGCCACCTACGGCGTCGTTCCCGCCTCCTTCTCACCCCCGACGCTCATCACGTCGATGTTTCTGCACGGCAGCTGGATGCACGTGATCGGCAACATGTGGTACCTCTGGATTTTCGGCGACAACGTCGAGGATCGCCTCGGGCACGGCCGCTTCATTGTCTTCTACCTGGCGTGCGGCATCGCCGCGGCGCTCGGCCAGATCTTCATGGATCCCGCATCGACGCTGCCCACCATCGGCGCCAGCGGTGCGATTGCCGGCGTCATGGGCGCCTACTTCGTGCTGTACCCGCAGTCGCGCGTGCTGACCTTGATCCCCTGGATCATCTTCTGGGAAGTGATCGAGCTGCCGGCCTTCATCCTGCTCGGCTTCTGGTTCGTGATGCAGCTGTTCAGCGCCGGCGCGATCGCGGTGACCTCGAGCACGCACGGCAGCGGCGGCGTCGCGTTCGCGGCGCACGTCGCCGGGTTTCTCGTGGGCGGCGTGAGCGTGCTCGTCCTTCGCAAGCGCGATACCGATCGCTGGCAGCGCTACGACTATTGACGGGCGAGGGTCAGGATTTGGTGCGGAGCTGCACCGAGATCCGGGCGATTTCGAGCACGAGGCGTTCGAGCTCGGCCTCGTACTGATCCGGCGGCATCGTGTCTTTCCGCGCCCGCAGCTCCTCGAGTTGCGCCTCGAGCTCGGCGCGGCGCCTCATCAACCCGGCGAGCGCGCTGTCGGAGGGGAGCGCCATCGCCGCGTCCGGCTGCAAATACGTGACTTTCGCGACCGCGCCGTCCGGCCCTGGATTCTGCGCCTCGCGGCCGATGCCGGCGCCCGTGTCATCGAGCAGCGGCCGCTCGGGCGGCAGCTGTCCTTTCTGCTCGAACGCCTGCGCCACAGCCGCGCTCGCGTAGCTGAAGGCCTCCCACATCGAGACGCGGCCGTTTTTGTCGACGTCGGCCGCCGGGTCGGTGAAGGCATTGATGAAGAACTCCGGAAAGAGCGTCTCGAATTGTTGCGCCGACGAATCGGTGGCCGTCAGGACGACGCGGCCCTTGCCGGCCAGCTTCCGAAGAAACGGAAAGCTCGCGCTGCTCGTGTTCACGAACACGACGCGGCCCGGCAGCGGACGAATCAACTCGGCCCACTCGGTCGCGCTCAGATCGGGCCCGACGAGGTTGAACTTCGCCTCCTCCCCGTCCATCGAGGTCCCGTGGCCAATCAGCAACACGACCAACTGGTCGTCCTTCGTCAGGCGGTGCCTGAGATCGCCAAAGACGCGCCGCACGTTGTCGCGCGTCGCCTTGAGGACGCCGGTGCCCTCGACCTCCGCGAGTACCAGCAGATGGTCATCGCTGTACTCGAATCGGTGCCGGAGTATGTCGACGAAGGACGCGCGCCATGCGTCGTACTTGGCCGCGTAGGCCTCGCCGCCCGATGCGCCGGTCACGATGAGGGCGTAGCGCTCCCCGGCGGACGCCGAGGTCGCCAGCGCAAGGACGAGCGCAGCGGCCGAGCACACCGAACCTTTCATCGCAGGCCCCACCACCGTCGCAGGATCCACTCCAGCGACATCAACATGACGATTGCCCCGAACGCCCAGGGCTCGTGCCACACATCGCGGCGCTCGGGCGCCGCGTCCTGCGGCACGGTGCGGCCCAGCCAGTCGACAATTCTGGACGCGTCGGCCGCGTGCACGTATCGGCCGCCGGAGGTGCGCGCCACACGGCGCAGAAATCCCTCGTTCAGTCGCGGGTCGGCAAACTCGCGATCGGACCCGCCGACGTACATCCACCGATCAGCCTCGCCGAGCGGCGTGGATCCCGTGCGCGCGGTGGCGTGCAGGTGGTAGAGGCCGGGCTGCTCGGGACGGATCGCCGCCGTAAAGCGTCCGCCATCGGCATGACGCAGCGTGACCGGACGCGCACCGGCGCCAGGCGCGGCGAGCGTCGCCTCGACCCGGGCGTCGGCAACCGGAGTGAACGAGGCGTCGCGGACATCAACGTCGATCGACAGCGCATCGCCGGGCTCGGGACTCTCGGGCACCGAAATCTGCACGGGGTCGGGCGCCTGCGCGGACAACCAGCGCACGGCCTGGCGCCAGAAAAACTCGTACGATCGGTCGGTCGACGCCTGCATCATCTTCCACCGCCACGACGCCTCACCGCCAAAGATCATCGAGCGGCCGTGACCGTACCGCTGTACGGCGATGATCGGGTGCGCAGCGCCATCCGGCGCGGTCGTGAACGCCAGCAGCGTGGCGCCAGGGCGCGGCCCGCCGAGCGCGGCGCTGGCGGCGAGCGCCGGCATCGAGTTCCAGCGTTTCCGCGTTTCGTCGCCCGACGGCCCGATGCGCGTGACGGGGTGCGTGACGCCGTCTGGCGTGAGTGTGACCTTGTTGTGCGGCTGCACATCGGCTGCGGCGAGCGATGTGCGCATGATGGCGCCGCGACGATCGTTGAGCTCAACCGGCAGCACCTCCTCGAGCGCGGTCCCGGCCAGGCCGCGCTGCGTAAACGACCGGCCGCCGAGGACCAGCAAGCCGCCGCCGCGTTCGCCGACAAAGTCGGCCGCCATTGCGAGCTGCGCACGAGTGAAGAAGTCGGCTTCGACGTTGGCAATGACGAGCCCGTCGTAGGCGAACAGCTTGTCGCGCGAGGGCGGGAATCCGTTGGTCAGTGCCGCCGACCGGCCGGCGGCCGCCTGCACGAAGAACGTATCCTGGCCGTCGGCGTTCTTGCCCTTGCGCGTGACGGTGTCAACCTCGAGGTCCGGGTCGAGGCTCCAGGCGCGCGTCATGAAGCTGTGCTCGAACCCCGGCGCGCCTTCAATCGCCAGGATGCGCCGTTTGCGGCCGGCCGGACTGACCAGCACGCTGCGGCTGTTGTTCTCGGCCACCGACTCCACGTCGTCGACGGGGATCTGCGCGGTGTACACCGTCGGGGTTCGCGGATTCGGCGACACGGTAAACGTCTCGTCGATGGGCGACCCGTCCGCCTGCGGCACAACGCGCCGGGTTTCGATCACCTGTCCGTTGGCGAGTACCTTGAGTGGGAACGGCGTCCGGCCGAACCCCGTGCTCATGGCCGTCACATGCAGGTCGACCGATGCGGCATCCAGCTGCGGGTCGCCGGCCGTCACGCCGAGCACCTCGCGATCGCGCGGCCCGTCCGGCGAGCCGATGCCGACGGCAAACACCGGCGGACCGCTGGCGACGCCGGCGCTCCCTGTCGATCCGCTCGTATCGGCGCCATCCGACAGCAGCACGATTCCAGCGACGCGCTGGCCGCGATACCGTTCGCGAATCGCCGCCAGCGCGCCCGCAAGGTCGGTCTGGCGCGCGTTGGCGCTCAACCGATCGACGTCGGCGGGTGCGATCCCGTCGCCAACGGTGTAGACCTCGGTCGTGAATTGGCGGCGGATCGCCGGCAACAGCTGCGACTTCAGCAACGCCGCCGCCCGGCCAATCCGCGCCTGCCCATCGGCATCGCCAAGCCGCATACTGCGCGAAACATCGACGAGCACCGGCACGATCGCGTCGCGCGATCCGATCGGCGGCAGCAGCGCTATGGGCCGCAGCACGATGATCACGAGCGCGGCGAGCGTGAGCGCGCGGAGCGAGGCCAGCACCGCGCGCTGCAAGTGCGTCAGCGGCGCCAGCGGCCGTCGATACTCGACAAACGCCGCGGCCAGCACGGCGGCGGCCACGACCAGCGCGGTCCACCAGGGGATCGGATGGGCAAAATGCATCAGCGGATGATCACTGCTTCTTTTGGGCGATCGCTTTGAAGTAGCTGTCGACCTGCATCTGGTACTCGGCCGGGGCCTTGTCGTCGACACCCGACGCGAGGTGGTCCTTCGCCTGCTGCGCCTGCAGCTTCTTGGACAGCGCCGTCTCGGCGTTTTCCAGCGCCTGCGTGGCCTGGCGCCGCAGCTCCTCCCAGCGCGCGAAATCCTGTTTGAACGCTTCGGTGCCCGGGGCCGACAGGGTCATCCCCTGGCCCTCGAAGGTGAAGCCGGCACCGCCTCGGGCGTATGTGGGGCCGGTCGGGTCGTCGCGGCGCATCTGATTGAGGAGGTCCTGCGCTTCCTTCAATCGACGCTCGTACTCCTGACGCATCCGCGCAAGATCGGTCCCGCTGCCGCCACCCCCGCCGCTCTGTCCCTCACCGGCGCGGCCCCGCTGCCCGGCCGCCTTGGTCCCCTCTCCGTCTCCGGCGCGCCCGCGCTGGCCGGCCGATCTCGCCGCCTCGGCCATTTCGCGTCCCAGCCGGTCGATCTGCTCGCGCAACTGCTGCGCCCGGCCCAGCTGATCCGAGAGCTTGCGCGACTCGCCGTCGGTCTGGCCGGTCGCCGCGGCGATCCGATCGCCAAGCTTGTCCAACGCACGCGCGAGGTCCTGTTGCGTTGTCGCCTGTGTCTTCCGCTCTTCCGCAGGTTGGCGGCCGCGCGCCCCGGCAGCATCGCTGGCCGTCGCACGCACCGCATCGGCCGATTGCTGCATTCGATCGGCAAGGCGCTGGCGTTCGAGTTCTTTCGCGATGTCGCCGGTGGAGGCTAACCCGTTTTGCAGCTTGCGCGCCCGCTCGGCGAGGCGGTCTTCCTCGCCGGCAAGTCGACGGACCGCATCACCCGACCCGCTCGCGTCGGACGTCTTGGCGAGGTTGGAGGCGACCTGCCGCTGGGCATCGGCCAACTGGCGCGCTTCGAGCTGCAGATCGCCGAGCGCGCGGCGGCGCTCGTCGGGCTGCGCCGACTCGAGCTGGCGTTGCATCTCGCGCAGCTTTTCGAGCGCCCGGTTGCCGGCCGCGCTCGCCTGTTTCGGATCCTGACGCCGCAGATCGCTCGCGGCGCTTCCCATCGCCTCCGAGACGTCGCGCATCGTCTGCGAGGGTTGTCCGGCGTTGCGCGCGTCCTGCCGCGCCTGGCCGCCCTGCCCGGCCTGCCCCTGCTGCCCCGTCTGCCCCTGCTGGCCCTGTTGCCCGCGCTGCCCCTGCTCGCTCTGTTGATCGGGCTGGCCCGGCTGCTTCTGCGCCATCTGGCGCGCCAACTCTTCGGCGCGCTGCCGCAACTCCGACTGTTCGCGCGTCAGCTTTTCGAGCTCGCGCCGCAACTCTTCCGCGGCCATCTGGTCGCTGCTGCGGGCCAGCTCGCGCTGGCGCTTGAGCAGCTCGTCCTGCCGCGTCGCCAGCTCCTTGATCTGGTCGAGCGCGCTCTTGGCCGGATCACCTTTCTGTTCGGCGGTCGATTTGGTCTCGTAATTCGTCTGCTGCTGCCTCTTCAACTCTTTGTCGAAGAGCGTCGACACGTCGTAATTGCTGCGATTGTTGCCGGCACCGCTGCCCGCCTGCTCCCGGTTCACTTGATGCTTCTTGACGTCCGCCTGCGCCTTCAACAGATGGTTCAACGCTTCCATCTCCGGCTGCAGCGCCGGACTCGTGTTGAGCGCCTCGAGCGAGGCGATCGCCTTGGTCATCGCCGCTGCCGCCGCGACCATATCGTCTTCCTCGACGAGCGTGTCGCCCGCTTTGGGGCCCGCCGGCGCCGGGGAGCCACCCCGCCCTTGCGGCCGCCGCCGGGGATCGCGCATCGTCGATTCGCGGAACGTGCTCGCGGTCTGCTCGACCCGTTCCTTCAGCTCGGATTCGGCGCGGGACACCGCGCGGATGTCGGTTTCCGACTTCGCCCCTTTGGACGCCTCCGTCCGGCGATCCAGTTTGAAGGTCGACACGATGACGTCCTTCTGGGCGGTGACGAGGTCGTCGATGGAGTTGCGGCCGCCGGCGCCGGCCATCGCCTGGCTGGCGGCCAGCGTGAACTCCTGGTCGTAGGGGCGCACCTCGAGAAAAAAGATATCGCTGCGCGCCTCATTCGGCCGCGTGCCGCGCGTCAGATCACGCGCGCGGGCGTAGTACGCAATGACGTCGCCCGGCTGCACGTCGAGATCCTCCAGAAACAGCGTGTGGTGCGCCTTCACCGACAGGCTCTTCTTCGGCACCGGCAGCGGCGCGACGTGCTCCTTGTTGTGGACCACGTACACCAGGTCGAGGCGATCCAGGCCGTAATCGTCCTCGGCCTGCGCCTCGATATCGACCTCTTCGAGGCGCGTCACCTGCCGATCCTGGGCCGGTTTGGTCACCCTGACTTCGGGCGGTCGATCCTCGAGTGTGCGGATGAAGTATTCGGTCTCGCCGGCCGCGGCAAAGCCCTCGCGGTCCGCCAGACCGACCCGATACGAGCCGTCGTCGACCACCTTCAGGGCGGCAACGAATTCGGTCGGCTGCGGCGACGTGAGCCGAATTTCCTTGCCGTCGCCGAGTGTGAGGTGACCCGTCGCCGCCGCGCGGTCGGTGAACACGTGTACGCGCACGTCGGTGCCGGCCGGTGCATAGATGTCACCGCCGTCGCGCTCGGTCCGCGGCGGCAGGCCGAGCCCTGCGGGATAGACATAGTCGACATCGATCCGCGCGACGCGGGGCGGATGGATGACACTGACGTCGTAGACAGGTGACGTGATGGTGCCGGCTACGATGCGGTACTTGAAGGGCGAGGTGACGCCGGACAGCGAGCGGACGAACCCGGCGTGCGGGTCCGGAGTCATCTCCAGCGCGCGCCACGAATCGCCGTTCGCAATCTGCACCTGCGCGATGACCGGCGCGCGATTGCCGACCAGCCGCGCGCGGACCGTGAACGGGTCGCCGGCCCGGATGCGTGCGTGGCCTGGCATGACCTCCAGTGTCACGCGCGCCGGGAACAGCGTCAGCGAGATCGCATCCACCGACGCCCGCAACGGATTGCGGCCCACGATCACCAGGGCGACCAGTGCCAGCGTCGACGCGACCGCCTGAATCCCCGCGCGGCGCAGCGACTCCGAGCGGATGAGTGCTTCGAGATCGACATTCAGGCAACGCCGCGCGGCGTCGGCCACAACCAGGTGATCGAACGGCGTGGGCGGGGTGCGGCTTCGATCCACGGCGGTGACCAGGCGATCATCGAGGCCCGGCTCGCGCTCTTCGATGAACCGTGCGATCTGCTGGTCCGTCGGCCGCCGGCGGAGCGGGAGGAGCGCCCACGCAACGCCACCGGCGGCGGCGAACACCGCGACACCGGCGATGACGGCCAGCGCCGTGGGCGACGCCGAAATCCACCGCGCGGCCACGAGCGCGACGCCCGACGCGGCGACGAGGCAGAGCGCGGCCCGCCGCGTCGCGTGGAACACGCGGAGCGCCTGCCACCGCGATCGAACGCGATCAATCAGCCGCCGGACGTCTTGGTACTCGGTCATGCCGTCCTCGCCGCGACGACGCCTTCGACGAAGAGCGTCGCCACCATCAGCGCGATTGCGTATTGCCAGAGATGCTGGTGGTCTTCCTGCTGCCGCGACTCGACGCGCGCTTCGCTGGCCGCGGCGTTCTTCATCTGGGTCACCGCGGCCTGGAACTCGTCGGCCGTCAGGCGCGCCGGATCCGCTTCGCGCGAATCGACATTGAGCGCGACCGGACGCTTGACGGCACCCGTCGG
The DNA here is from genome assembly GCA_051985095.1 of Vicinamibacterales bacterium. Classification (GTDB taxonomy): domain Bacteria; phylum Acidobacteriota; class Vicinamibacteria; order Vicinamibacterales; family CAVVIG01; genus Gp6-AA45. The sequence goes on from JBPYEE010000431.1 coordinate 16,548, forward strand.
ACGATTATCCGTCAACACGACCACGCCCGGACGCGGCGCGACGCCGGCCGGCGCGTCGGCGACGAGCAGGTCCGAGGTGTGCGATCGCGCGCTGGCCAGGTAGCGGACCGCCTCGTGGAGGAACGGCACGAAGGTCGCGTGCAACGGAAAATCGTTCCACCGGTTCTCGAGATCGGAGGCAATGACCAGCGAGCGGCCTCCCTCCGCCGTGCAGTCGAGGAGCGCCGGTTCGCCGGTTGTAAAGCGCGCAACCGTTTGACAGCCGGTGCCGTCGATGCGCGAGGCGTTTCGGAACGTCACCAGCCCGAGCGTCGCCGCATTCGACGCAAACGGCCGAAAGATCGGGTGGCGCACGTCGGCGGGGGCGAGCGAGCGATCGGCGTTTCGGGCGGCGACGGTCGAAATCCGGAGCGTGACGTCCGGGCCCAGTACGTCGGCAATGACGTCCCCGTCGACATCGGCGCCGGCGGCAATGAGCAGGCCGCCGCCGGACCGCACATAGTTGGCGATCAGCTCGCGTCCGTGGCGCTCGAGGCCGCGCGTCGAGAGCAGCATCAGCGCCGCGTGGCCGGCGAGTTGATCGTCGGTCATCGAGGCGAGTTTGGCGCCGCTCAGCGCCACCGGCTGATAGCCACCCGGCGCGCCGCCCGCCGCCAGGGCGTGCTGCACGTAAAACGCCTCGCGCGACAAGTCGCCCGTCCCGGTGATCACGCCGACGGTGGCGGTCGCCTGCTGGCCGAGGACGGCGTATCGCACGTTGTCGGCCTGGATCCCCTCGCTGTCGTCAACGCTGACCGCGGCGGCCGTCCCGCGAGGCGCGCCGGCAAACGTCACGTCGGCGGCCTGATTGGGACCCACCGACGCAACGGCCTCGGCCGTGCGGCGGCCGTCGATCGCCAGATGCGCCCGCACGTCTCGCGGGCGCGAGCCCGTATTCCGCACCGTTGCGACGATGCGGTCCGCCATCGGTTGGACCGACACGACGGAGAGATTGGCCGGGAGCGGTCCGACGTCGGCGATTTCGACCCGCGTGCCTTCGGGGACCGTCGCGCGGTCGCCGGCGTCCCACCCCGTTTCCTGCAGGTCAGTGACGACGACGATGGTCCCGCGGCGGCCGCCAATCGCCTGCGAGGCCGCCGACAAGGCGGCGCGATACCGCGTCGACCCGAACCCGACGACGGCATCGTGGATGGCTGAGATGGCGAGCACGCGGTCGGCGCTCGGTTTCGCGACGATCTGCGCTTGATCGGCGAACGTCACGACGCCGACCAGATCGCTCGGTCCGGCGCGGTTGATCGCGTCGGTCGCGAGCGCTTTGGCCCGCTCGAATCGACCGGGCGCGTCCAGGCTGTACGAGGTGTCGAGGGCGACGATCGTCACGGGAGCCGCCGAGGCCGCCGTGCCCGACGGGCGGAACGGCCGCGCGAAGGCAAGCGCCAGCAGGAGCAGCGCCGCCACGCGCAGCGCCAGGAGCAACAGCTCGCGCAGGCGACGCCGGTCGGTGTGCTCCACCGGCGCGTCTTTCAACAACCTCACGGTGGGGAACTTGACGCGCATCTCCGGCTGGCGTTTGAGCAGGTGCAGCACGATCGGCACGGCGGCGGCAGCCGCCCCGGCGAGGAACAACGGAGCCAAAAACGAAATCACAGCGCCCTCGCCCGCGTGGAGAGGTATGACAGCAGCGCCAGCTCGAGTGGATGGTTCGTGGTGAGCAGCTGGTAATCAATGCCGGTGCTGCCCAGCTCCCGGCGGTATCGATCGATGAGGCCCCCGATCGCCTTCACATAGTGATCGCGGACGGCGCCGGGAATCGCCATGACCTCCTCGCGCGTCTCGAGATCCTCGAACCGCGTCGCGCGCTCAAACGGGAAATCGATCTCGTCGGGGTCGAGGATATGGAAGACGATCACATCGATGCCGCGGAACTGAAAGTGCTTCAGGCCGCGGATGACGAAGTCCGGGTTGTCAAGCAGATCCGAAATCAGGACGACCATTCCTCGTTTCGTCAACGACTCGGCGAGCTGATGGAGGGGCTTGGAGACGTTCGTCTCGTGCGCCGTCCGCAGCCGGTCGAGCGTCACGAGCAATGCGCGAAGGTGCCCGGGCCGCGAGCTCGCCGGCAGCATCGACGCGATCTCGTTGTGGAAGGCCGTCAAGCCAACGGCGTCCCGTTGACGGTTCATCAGGTACGCGAGCGACGCCGCCAGGCAGCCCCCGTACTCGAACTTGCTCATCCGGCCGGCGCCGGCATAACCCATCGAGCCGCTGATATCGAGCAGCAGATGGCAGTCGAGGTTGGTCTCTTCTTCGAACTTCTTGACGTAGTACCGATCGCTTCGCGCGAACACTTTCCAGTCGATTGTCGAGAGATCGTCGCCGTGGATGTACTGGCGGTACTCGGCGAACTCGACGCTGAATCCCTTGAACGGACTGCGATGCAACCCCGAGAGGAAGCCTTCGACGATCGTGCGCGCCTTCAGTTCGAGCGTGCCGAGGCGCGACACCACCGCCGGGTCGAGGAAGCGCCCTTCGCCCGTCCGCTGCTCCATCACATCCCGCTCTTTGGCACCGGCACCGTTTCGATCAGCCGCTCGACGATGTTGTCGGGACTGATGCGTTCCGATTCGGCGTAGAAGTTCGTCATGATCCGGTGGCGAAGGATCGGCTTGGCGAGCGCCTGGATGTCCTTGAGCGACACGTGGTAGCGGCCATGCATCAGCGCGCGCGCCTTGGCGCCGCGCACGAGCGCCTGCGACCCGCGCAGGCCCGCGCCCCACTTGACCCACTTGTCGACGAACTCGGGCGCCGTCCCTCCGTGCGGGCGCGAGGCGCTGACGAGCCGCACGGTATAGCGCGCGATCTCCTCCGCGATCACGACCTGGCGCGACAGCTCCTGGAACTGCAGGATGTCGCTTCCGGTCAGGACGCGGGTCGGCTCGCCGACCTCGGTGCCGGTGGTCTGGGTCACCACCGTGACCTCGTCGTCCTCTTTCAGATAGGAGATCACGATGTTGAACATGAAGCGGTCCAACTGCGCTTCCGGCAGCGGGTACGTGCCTTCGAGCTCGATCGGATTCTGCGTGGCGAGGACGAAGAAGGGCCTGTCGAGCGGGTACGTGCGGCCGGCTGCCGTGACGTGATACTCCTGCATCGCCTCGAGCAAGGCCGCCTGCGTTTTGGGCGGCGTCCGGTTGATCTCGTCGGCGAGGATGATCTGGGCAAAGACGGGGCCCTTGACGAACCGCAGACGGCGCGTCCCCTGCTCTTCGTCGAGGATCTCAGTGCCGGTGATATCGGACGGCATCAGGTCGGGCGTGAACTGGATCCGCTTGAATTCGAGGTCGAGGATGTCCGCCACCGTCTTGATCAGCAGCGTTTTCGCAAGCCCGGGGACGCCGGTGATGAGACAGTGCCCGCCGGTGAACAGCGCGATCAGGACCTGATCGACGACTTCGTCCTGTCCGACGATGACTTTTCTGAGCTCGGCGAGAATACGCTCGCGACCTTCAGCGACGCGTTCCGCGCCGACGGTGGCAACCGGCGAATCCATGTGCGTTCCTTAATGCGTGAGGGCGTAAACGATCTCGTTAATCCCCATGCGGTAGGCCATCGCGGTGTACTTGATGTAACCCGGGTAATCCTCGGCATTCGACCATTCCCAGCCGTCGCCCATGTCGGTGTTCCAGTTGATGAACACCATCGGACGGCCGGTGTCATCCAGAATCGTTCGCAGATGCGACACGAAGCCGCCTTTTTCCCAGGAGCGCCCCTGGAGGAACGAGCCGAGGCCGGCGACCTGCGGATACGTGTCAATTTTGTAGAAGCAGCTGAAGACCGGATGCTCCTTCGGGACCTCGGTGATCTCGCGGTCGGGGAAGACCCGCTTCAATTCCTTCTCGAGGTTCTGCCACTCGAACGGCCCGTGGAAATCGTCGAACGTCGCGGTCCCGCCGCGGTAGAGGAACTCGCGCAGCGTCGTGACGTCGGCGTCGGTCATCTTCAAATTGCCCGGCTCGACAAAGTAAATCCAGGGGTACTGGAACAGCCGGGGATCATCGAGTGTCAGCACGATCGGATCTTCGACCTGAATCGAGGTTGCAGTCTTGACGCGCCGCGACAGGTTCTGCTCGGCGGCCGGGGCATCGATGTACCACGGCTCACCGTAGAAGTCCTGCTGGATGTGCGTCCCTTCGGTAATGAAATGGTACTTGATGCGCACGAACCGCCACTGCAGTCCGGCGTACCGATCGTCGGGCGCCTGAGGCAGCTGCGCGTCGACACGCGGCTGCAGAGTCGGGATCAGGGTCAGGACCGACGCGACGATCAGGACGAGGCGAAGCTTGGTCATCTATCCACGAGCTTCAGCAGCAATTCCTGTGCTCGTTCGTAGGTCGGCGCAATCTCGAGCGCAGCGAGTGTCTGTTTCTTCGCTTCGGCGGGTTTTCCGCCTTTGAAATAGCTTTCGGCGAGGTCTGTGTAGGCAGCCGCCCGGTCGACCGGTCCGAGCGCGATCACGACCCGGAACTCACGCGTGGCGGTGTCGGCGTCATTCTGTTGCAGCGCCGAACGGCCGAGGTAGGTATGGGCCTCCGCGTCGAAGGGATCGACGGCCGCAATGCGCTCGTAGACCGGCCTTAGCGTCGCCGGATCCTCCACGTTGTCCTTTCGCAGCGCCGCCACCAGTTGACGGGCGGCGCCGACGTTGTTCGCATCGATCGCCACGACGGCCTTCAGCTCCGAGATGTACCGCGCATCGTCCTTCTTCTGCAGGGCGATGCCCGCCATCTCCTCATGCGGATTCTGTCGTCCGATGCCGTCGTTGATGAGCGCCGCGGCGCGCTCAAACGCCCGGAGCGCGCCGTCGAGGTCGCCCTGCTTGCGCAGCGCCGAGCCGAGCGCCATCTGGATCGGGAAACTGGTGGGATGCTGTTCGGCGAGGGTGGCGAGCGCCGCTGGCGGCGTCCGCTGGAGATCGCCGACCTCGTCAGGCACCACCAGCGCCCGGCGCATCGCCCCGAACTTCTGCTCGAGCGTCGCGTCGAAGCCAGCCTGCATCCGCGCCAGATCGATGTTGAGGGCCGAGGTCAACGCGGCATCGGTTTCCAGCCCCTGACCGTACGCCCGCAGGAGCCGGTTCATCGCCGCGTCGCCGTAGGTCTTGACCATGTGCTCAACAAGGAGCGACCCCTCGTAGTAGGCCAGACCGATGAGCTTCGGGTTCTGAAACGCGGCGTTCAGATCCTTCAGCTTGATCTCCTCGTGGCGGTTCAGGAGGCCGGCAAACTCGATGTCCATGTCGCGCCGCCACTCCGGATGGGCGCGCGTCTCCTCGTATTCCGAGATGCCCTCGGTGAGCCATCGCGGAACGCGCTGATTGGACATCTGCAGCGTCACCACGTGCGCGAGTTCGTGCCAGAGTGTCGCCTCCCACTGAAAGTCACCCGGCGGCCGCGCATGCGGCGAGTCGAGGGACACGACGCGGCCGAAGCAGATGCCGAGGGCACCAATCGCGCCCGGCAGGCCCAGGTTGCGGACCGCGAAATCGTCGTGCTTGGGAAAGATCTCGATGAGAATCGGACCGCGCGGTGTGAACTCGTAGCGCTTCGAGAAGGTGTCGAGCGCGCGATGTGCCAGCGGGATCGCGTACTCGGTGAGCACCGGCGCTTCGGTCGCGTCCATGCGCACGATGAGATCGCCGTCGCGGACCGTGGTGAATTTGTCGAGGTTATCGAGGACCCGGATCAGGTTCTTTCGGACGACATCGTCGAACGGGTCGAGATCGAATGATTTTTCAATGGCCGCACGGGCGCCGCGTTCGTCGCCGGTGCGCAGCAAATCCATGCCGAGGTCGGCATACGCGTGCGCGTTCCTGGCATCGAGCGCAATCGCGCGCCGCGTCAGGACGACGGCTTCATCGAACCGGTACTTGTGGGCGGCGCGCTCGCCCGCGACCCGATACACCTCGCTGTAGGTGGGCGAGATCGCCAGCGTCTTGGCCGTCTCGGCTTCAAAATCGGACGTCTTGTCGTCGACATACGCCAGCGCCGCCAGCAACGCATGCGCCTCGAGACTCGATGGGTTGACCTCCAGCGCCTTGTGGAGTGCCTCGCGCGCTTCGTCACGGTGATCGGCGTCGGCGGCCTGTTCGGCGAGAAAGACCTCGGCGTCGACTGAAGAAGGATTGACTTCGAGAGCGCGTTTGGCGAACGCGACCGCCTGCGGGGGATTCTCGTCGGCCAGCGTGCGTGCAGCGCCCAGAAGCGCGGGCGCGTACTTCGCGTCCACCTGGAGCGCCATCTGGTAGGAGCGCAGCGCTTCGGTCCGGTTGTACTTCTCGAGGAAGAGATCGCCCCACTCGGTCTGGATCGCGGGGTTCATCGGGGCCCCGGTTGCGGCATCCCGATAGGCGGCGTTGGCTTCCTGAAAGTGGCCGAGGGCGCGCAACGCCCGGGCGCCGCGCGCAAGCTCAACCGGATCGTCGGTCGTGTCGGCGACCGCGGCAACTCGAGCCAGCACCGCAGTCGCGTCCTTGCCGAGCAGTTGGATCACGAGCCCCAGCTGCAGTGCCGCTTCGCTCGTCGGCGCCCGCGACACCACCGGTCGGAGCAGCGCTTCGGCATCCCCGTACTTGCCGCGCGCGACGAGCGCACGCGCCCGCAGCGCAATGACGTTCGGATCCTTGGGATCGAGCTTTTCGGTCAGCGCATCGATGTCGCCG
>JBPYEE010000432.1:0-5182 GCA_051985095.1 Vicinamibacterales bacterium
AGGTTGGTCATCGGCGGCGGCGTCGGCGGCGGCGCGGCGCCCGGCGCGGCCGGCGGCTGCTGCGCGCCGGCCAGCGCGGCGGTGAAGAGGACGGCGCCCAGCGAAATCGTCAACTGCTTCATAAACCCCTCAGCGAAAAAGGCCGGCTCACGCCGGAGCCGATTCAGGACTGCGCCACGGGCTGGCGGACGAAGGAGAGCCACCGGCGATACTGCGGCAGCTGCCCGCGCACCGCCTGGTTGAAGGTCTCCTGAATCCGTCGCGTGACCGGTCCCATCGCGCCGCTGCCGATCATCCGGCCATCCACTTCGCGGATGGACGTGACCTCGACGGCGGTGCCGGAGAAGAACAATTCGTCGGCGCTCAGGACGTCCTCGACCGACATCGTCGCGACGCGCGTCGGGATATCCAGATCGCGGGCGATTTCGAGGACAGAGGCGCGCGTGACCCCCATCAGGATGCTTGCGTCGATGTCGTTGGTCATGACGGCGCCGTCCTTGACCACGAAGAGGTTCTCGCCCGATCCCTCGGCCAGCTGGCCGTGGGAGTTGAGCAGCAGCGCTTCGTCGAAGCCGCGGCGCTGCGCTTCCTGCACCGCGCGCACGGAGTTGATGTACTGGCCGCACGCCTTCCCCCACGCCGGGATTGCGGCGCTGTCGAACTTGCGGATCGAGGAAATCGTCACGCGGACGCCCTCGGCAGCGTTGGCGTGGTAGCTGCCGGTCGGAAAGGCGGCGATCGCCACCCTGACAGGGCACTCCCGGGTCCACACGCTCAGCGTCGCGGCGCCGAAGAACGCGATCGGCCGGATGTAGGCGGCCTCGAGACGATTGGCCCGGATCACCTCGTGCGTCGCCTCGGCGAGCGCGTCAGCGGCGTAGGGGATTGGCAGCTCGTACAGGTCGGCGGACTTGGCCATCCGTTCCAGATGCGCGTCGAGTCGGAAGACGGCCGGTCCCTCCGGCGTCGGATAGCAGCGCATTCCTTCGAACACGCCGGTGCCGTAGTGGAGGCCGTGTGCAAGCACGTGCACCGTCGCGTCGGCCCAGGCGACGAGCTTGCCGTCCATCCAGATCACGTCGGTCGGTGTGAAACCCATAGGTGCATCAATATATCAAGTCGGGGCGGTTTCGGCCGATAGCGGGGTCGAATGTCGCAGTTTCGGGTCGAGAAGCTTCGCGCCGCGGCGAAGGTCTCGCTGACGACCGGCCTGACCCTCCGCGGCTCCTTGTTTCTCGCCCGTTCGAGCGCCGTCCACGCTGGCCCGGAACGGGTCGCGGATCTGCTCAACGCCGAGCCGGGGATTCCTTCCGTTCGAAACCACTGGCGAGTCGAGTGTCGCCACGCTGCTCATCAACCGCGCCCATGTGGTGTGGGTGCTGCTGCACGGCCGCACAACGAAGCGTAGCTCGAGCCGGGCTATGAGGTGGCGACCGAACGGCGGGTGGCGATGGCGCTGGCGAATGGGACCACGCTCGACGGGTGCGGGTCTACCGTCCGCACGGGCGCGATCGCCTCAGCGACTACGCCCGAACGCCTGAAGTGTTTCGGTATCTTGAGGCTCCCGAGGCGATCTATATCGTCAACAGCCGCCACGTCGTCCAGCTGTCGGAACTCGCCGACGAGGCCGGCTCGTGAAACTGATCGACTCGCTGTTCATGCTCGATGTGCACCTCTGGGCGTCCGATCAGCACCGGTCGTGCGGTGTCCCGCCATCAAACCGATCGCAAATCGAAGATCCGATGCGCGAAGTGCACACGCGTACCGACTCGTTCAAAAGCGCGAGGATCGCGACATCGTCCTCGTGATCGCCGGAATCTGGGCACAAAGCGGCGGCTCCTTCGCCGCCCTCGAAGTGCTCATCATTACGCCGGCCGTCGGCAACCTCATTGGCGAGGGCATGACCTGTCGTCGATGCATGCGGGCAAGAACGTCGGGATGAGCAGCCACAACGACGGCTCTTCAGTCGGGTACAGAAGAGAAGGTCTGACCCGTACTTCGAAAGCGGTTAACAAGGCTGGGTTTGAAGCTCTGCTGAAGCGAACCGGCCTCTCCTGATCGGAGCGGGCGCGTAGGAGGGAGACACGTTGGCGCCTCAATCGCTTGCGCCTGCGCGCGGCCGCATGCTATGCTCGTCAGGTTCTATTGAAGCTAGGACACCCTATCTAGCTTCACTGCTTGGGAATTACTCCCCGGCTTCTCGAACATTTACCGAACTGTAGGGTTGTAGGGCTTACAGGCGCCAAGCCATCGGCTTTTAGGCCTGAAAGCAACATCGTTGACGCGCGAGGCTGCGCGTCAGAACGCTATTTTATGCCGACTATCAGCCAGCTGGTCCGCGAGGGACGCAAGAAGATCGTCAGCAAGACCAAGAGTCCGGCGCTGCAGGACAGCCCGCAGAAGCGCGGCGTCTGCGTCCGCGTGTTCACGCAGACGCCGAAGAAACCGAACTCCGCGTTGCGCAAGGTGGCGCGCGTCCGGCTGACCAACGGAATCGAGGTGACCACCTACATTCCTGGCGTCGGCCACAACCTGCAGGAGCACTCACTCGTGCTCATTCGCGGCGGCCGCGTCAAGGATCTTCCCGGCGTCCGCTACCACGTGGTCCGCGGCACCCTCGACGCGGTCGGCGTCCAGGGGCGCATGCAGGGACGGTCCAAGTACGGGGCGAAGCGCCCGAAGAAGGCGTAACACCATGCCGAGACGAAGAGAAATTCCGAAGCGCGACATCCCGGCGGATCCGATCTACCAGAGCCCGCTCGTCAGCAAGTTCATCAACTGCGTCATGAGCGACGGCAAACGGAGCACCGCCGAGCGGATCATTTACAAGAGCTTCGACATCATCAAGGAGAAGACCGGCGACGATCCCGTCAAGGTCTTCAAGAAGGCGATCGACAACGTGAAGCCGAGCCTCGAGGTGAAGTCGCGGCGCGTCGGCGGCAGCAACTATCAGGTGCCGGTCGAGGTCAATCCGAACCGGCGCCTCTCGCTGAGCATCCGGTGGCTGGTCGGCTACGCGCGGCAGCGTGGCGACGGCAAGACGATGCAGGAGAAGCTGGCCAACGAGTTCCTCGATGCGGCCAACCTGCGCGGCGGGGCGGTCAAGAAGCGGGAAGACACGCATCGGATGGCCGAAGCCAACAAGGCGTTCGCCCACTACCGGTGGTAGGGGCGCGACGAGCGTGGGAAGTCGCAATTTTGCAATGTGCGCGTGGTAAGTGATTCGGAATGCCCAGACAGTACCCGTTAAGCCGGACGCGGAACATCGGCATCATGGCCCACATCGATGCCGGGAAGACGACGACCACGGAGCGAATCCTGTTCTACACCGGGATTACGTACAAGCTCGGCGAGGTCCACGACGGGACGGCCGTCATGGACTGGATGGAGCAGGAACAGGAGCGTGGCATCACGATCACGTCGGCCGCCACGACGTGTTTCTGGCGCGATCACCGGATCAACATCATCGATACGCCCGGGCACGTCGACTTCACCGCCGAAGTCGAGCGGTCCCTGCGGGTGCTCGACGGCGCCGTCGCCGTCTTTGATTCGGTCGCCGGCGTCGAGCCGCAGTCGGAAACCGTGTGGCGCCAGGCCGACAAGTACCGCGTGCCGCGGATCTGTTTCGTCAACAAGATGGACCGCGTCGGCGCCGATTTCAAGCGCACGTTCGACCAGATCATCACCAAGCTCGAAGCCAACCCCGTCGCCATCCAGCTGCCGATCGGCTCGGAAGACAAATTTGTCGGCGTCGTCGACCTGATCAGGATGAAATCGATCACGTACAAGGACGAAACGCTGGGCGCCGACTACGTGGTCGGCGAGATTCCGGCGGCGATGCTCGACGAAGTGAAGCACTACCGCGAGCAGCTGATCGAGAAGGTGAGCGAAGCCGACGACAAGGTCCTCGAAAAGTACCTGCACGGCGAGGCGATCACCGAAGACGAGATCAAGGCGGCGCTCCGCAAGCGCGTGAACCACTCGGTGCGCAGCAAGGGCGAGGGGGCGTTCGTGCCGGTGATCTGCGGCGCGGCGTTCAAGAACAAAGGGGTGCAGCCGCTGCTCGACGCCGTCGTCGACTTTCTGCCCTCGCCGGTCGACGTGCCCGCGATTGTCGGCATCGACCCGCGAAAGGCCGAAGAGACGCTCATCGAACGCCCCGCCTCGGACGGCGCGCCGTTTTCGGCGCTGGCGTTCAAGATCATGACCGACCCGTTTGTCGGTCAGCTGACCTTCTTCCGCGTCTACTCCGGCGTCCTCACCTCGGGGTCGAGCGTCTACAACGCCACCAAACAGCGCAACGAGCGCATCGGCCGGCTCCTCAAGATGCATGCGAACAAGCGCGAGGAGATCAAAGAGGTGTACGCCGGCGATATCGCGGCCGCGGTGGGGCTGCGCAGCGTCTCGACCGGCGACACCCTGTGCGACGAGAAGCACCCGATCGTGCTCGAGTCGATGGACTTTCCCGAGCCGGTCATCTCGCTCGCCATCGAACCGAAGACGAAGGCGGACCAGGAGAAGCTCGGTGTGGGCCTGCAGAAGCTGATGGCCGAGGATCCCACCTTCCGCGTCAACACCGATCTGCAGACCGGACAGACGATCATCCGCGGCATGGGCGAGCTGCACCTGGAGATCATCGTCGATCGCCTCAAACGCGAGTTCAACGTCGAGGCCTCGGTCGGCAAGCCGCAGGTCGCCTACAAGGAGACCCTCACGCGGCCTGCCGATGGCGAGATGAAGTACGCGAAGCAGACCGGCGGCCGCGGGCAGTACGGCCACGCGAAGATTCACGTCTACCCGGGCGCGCCGGGCAGCGGCTACCTGTTCGAGAACCAGATCGTCGGCGGCGCGATTCCGAGGGAATTCATCAAGCCGATCGACGAGGGCATCAAGGAAGCGCTCACGCGCGGCGTGCTGGCCGGGTATCCGATCGACGACGTGCGGGTGGAGCTCTACGACGGCTCCTACCACGACGTCGACTCGTCGGAAATGGCCTTCAAGATCGCCGGCTCCATGGCGTTCCAGGATGCGGCGAAGAAGGCGCGGCCGGCTCTGCTCGAGCCGGTGATGCGGGTCGAAGTGGTCGTCCCGAAGGATTATCTCGGCGACGTGATGGGCAACCTCGCGAGCCGGCGCGGTCAGATCCGGTCGCAGGAAGATCGGGGCGGGACGCAGATCATTG
>JBPYEE010000433.1:0-5302 GCA_051985095.1 Vicinamibacterales bacterium
ATGGCCGTAATCGCTTTCGGAGCGCCGAGTCGACTGCGCAGGCGACGAAACTGGGCGCCGAGATAACTGCGGCTTTTCAGGAGCGTGTTGGCGGCAATTCGGAGCGCGGTCGTCGTCCGATTCACGACAAGCCGCGTGGATCGTCCGAGCACTTTGTCCCCACTGGTCTTGTTGTTGGGGCACAACCCCCACCAGGACGCAAAATGAGCTTCGGTGCTCCATCGACTCATGTCGAGCCCCACTTCACTGATGATGGTCTGTGCCACGCCGACATCGATGCCGTCGATTCGCGTCAGATCCACGCCAGTAATTCGGTGGAGCCCGCCATCGTGAGCGTTCGGACGACCTGACGCATAAACGCGTCGTCCGGATGCGGCGTGGTTCCGAGCACCTGGACGCGGCGCGTCGCCAGATCAATGACGAACACCGTCGCATTACCAGCGCTACGAACGGCATGAAAAGAGCCGAGAGTGGCGCAACCTGCGCGTGTGTGTATGAGAGAACCGTAGCGTCAATAACGACTAACCCGTGCGTTGGAGCAATTCATGGCAACGATTTGCGGCTTCGGTGCCGGGCACGTCGGTGTTCTTCACGCCGCCAGCGAGCACACGTCATCACCTGGATGACCGCGGGCCGTCGGCTCGGCTCGTGGACACGGAGCGTCGATGCTCAGGTAGATGGATGTAACGGCGACACTGAAGGACGACCATGTCAAGTGTTCTAAGCGGTGCCGCCGTCGCAGTGCTTATCTCATTCTCGGGACCGGGCCCCGCCTTCTCGCAGCCGGAGTCATCAGAATTAGCAACCAAGACGTTCTTCGCCGGGCAGCAGCTCCTGGTGACGTACCGCGAGGGAGGGCCGCTGTACGGCACGTTCTTCTTCCTGAATGTGCATTTCTGTCGGTCCGGTCATTATATGACCTTCGGTGAAAGCCGGAGGCACACGATTCTTGACAACGAGCAGGTGAACAAGTTCAGCGACCGGGGGTTGTGGGAGATCGCCACGTTCCAAGGACAGGTCGTTCTGAAATACTTCTCGGTCTCCGGCCAGTCCAACTTGGTTCCTGTTCGCTTATTGCCGACGGGCGGCGTCTGGATGGGCGAAGGAGTTTCGGTGGTCCGTCAGGGAGCAGCGCGGTGCCAGAACTGACCCGATCGTAAGGACAGCGACCATCCGGTGTTCACCCGGATACTCGTTAGCAGTGGAACGGTGGCGGTAATCGTCATGTCGTGTTCTGCCATGCGGGTCCGAGTCCGGGGATGCTGGTTTGAATCCCGTCCGGTGCGAATGTCTGGTCCGCCGGCGATTGTCAAGCAGCCTTACCCTGAGGAACCGTCCGCGCGAATCTATCCGGCCGCTTTGTGAAGCATCACCGCTTCGGGCCACGATGGAAAGCGGGGCGGGTCCGTCCTCATTAGAAGCGAGCAGGAGGAAGTACTCCGAGTCGCGAGGGCCGCCTCGATGGACGGCCACAACTTGGGGGTCATCGCCCCAGGGTCGTCTCGTCCCTGAAGATGCGCATTGCATGAAGCTTGTACCAGGGCTTGGCGAACGACTGCAAAGCAGACTGAACCGCCGGTGCTTGCCGTCGGCGGCATGGCTGTACGAGATGAACCCCCGATATGCCATTCCCTTGAATCTATGCAGTTAGCGAGACGCTATCATTTTAGCCTGAGCAGGGCGCGCGAAGCGGCGACCATGGCATGAAGGAGCCTGGCCCAAAAACCGAGGCGTTCAGAATCCAGTTCAACGTCAGAAGTCGCTTTTTTCTCCTTCGACTTGTTGTGAAACGGGACCAACGTCACCGGGCGAATACAATCAAGCGGGGACATACCAGATTGGGGGACAGTCATGACGCGCGCGCGAGTCGGTGACGCGCAAACGGCGTTGGTTACGGGATCGTCGGCAGGGATTGGCGTCGATCTCGCCGAGTGTTTTGCCAGAAACGGCTACAACCTGATTCTCGCCGCGCGCACCGGGAGCGCGCTACGCGATGTCGCGGATCGACTCGCGCGAACCTGTCAGGTGACCGCCACGCCAATCGTCGCCGATCTCGGCGCCATCGACGGTGGCGCGAAACTCGCCGACGAGATCGCCGCGCGCCGCCTGTCGGTCGACGTCCTCGTGAACAACGCGGGTTACGGCCATGCGGGCGCGTTTGCCGAATCGGACGCGGCGATCGAACTTGGCATGATCGATCTCAATGTCCGCGCTCTAGTCGAGCTCACTCACACCTACTGGAAAACGATGTTGACGAAGGGACGCGGCGGCGTTCTGAACGTGGCGTCCACGGCGGCCTTCCAACCCGGGCCGCTGATGGCCGTGTATTACGCGTCGAAGGCGTTCGTCCTGTCGTTTTCCGAAGCCTTGTGGGAAGAGGCGCGCGGCCGCGGCGTCAAGGTCAGCTGCCTCTGCCCCGGTCCGACGGCCAGCAAGTTTCGTGAACGCGCCGGTACGAATAAGGTTCGGCTCAGCCAGGCGGGCGCTCAGATGCCATCGATGCCTGTCGCGCGCATGGGGTACGAGGCATGGGAAGCCAACCGCCGCGTCTGCATCACCGGTACACGTAACCGCGCGATGGCGTCGGTCGTTCCGTTCGTGCCGAAGACGATGCTGTTGCGAGCGGTGAGGAATCTACAATCACCGGTCTAGCGTCGACGACATCTATTACGTCGGGACAAGCAGACTCGCAGTCTTCCTTGTGGGATGCATTAAATCGATCGGATCGACCGGGCCTTCTTGACTGCTGCCAACCGCGGCTTCCGCACCCCGTTCTGTCCCATCGCTCAGCCGAAGCGATCAGCGGTTGATCACGCTGCACGTGTGTAGAAATTCTGCAGTCCACCAAGCCGTGATTGCGGGTGTACTCGACCGGCAGTGAGCGGTGCGCCCTCGATCGACGCGTTGCCCAGACCTTGGTGATTCCGCTCGCGATGGTCATGCGCGACAAACTCGGACATCGCTCGGCGGAAGTGCCCTTTCCCGATCGGAATGAACCGGTCGAGACACTCTTCCTTCATTGACCGCTGTGGTCCGCAATAAATAGATCGCGGCCGGTTTTTCGGCTTTTCGGGCGATCGGTGAATCCCAGATTTAGATCGCTCGGCGCCGGGTCGTGCAAACCGCGGCGACGCTGGTACTCGAACCGATTTTCGAGGCAGACTTCGACGACGCGGCGTATGGCTACCGCCGGAAGCGGAGTGCGCTCGATGCGGTGCGAGCCGTTCACCAGGCGATTGATATGGAGCGGACCGAAGTTGTGGATGCCGACCTATCGCAGTACTTCAATACGATTCCGCATTCGGCGCTGCTCACGAGCGTGGCTCGGCGGGTCAGCGACGGGAGGATGCTGCATCTGATCAAGATGTGGACGTTCGCCCGTCACCCCGCGCCCGACCGCGAGCACGGTAGACTGACGACCATGTCACCAAACATGCGCGTACCTCTGAAGACTCGTGCGACTCGGCCCCAGAGGACGAAAGGCCTGTCGGCGACAGCGCGTGAGATGCCGGTCATGTCGTTCGCGACCAGGAAGGCGTGGGAGACATGGCTCGAGTCCCACCACGCGACCTCGCCCGGTGTGTGGCTCGAGCTGGCGAAGGTCGGTGGCCGTGCTGGTGCGGGCACAGACGTTAAGTCCGTCACCCGCTCCGAAGCGCTCGAGGTGGCGCTCTGCTATGGCTGGATCGATGGGCAGGCGAAGGGCGTCGACGCCGTATCGTGGCTGCAGAAGTTTACTCCGCGCGGACCGCGGAGTATCTGGTCGAAAATCAATCGCGAGAAGGTGGAGGCGCTCATCAAGAGCGGCGCGATGAGACCAGCCGGTCTTGTGGCGATCGAAACAGCGAGGAAGAATGGACGATGGGATGCCGCGTACGACGGGCCGCGGACGGCGGAGGTCCCCAGCGACCTGCAGGCGGCGCTCGATCGCCGCGCGAAGGCTGCGCGGTTCTTCAAGACGCTCAGCAGCCGCAATCGCTACGCGATTCTATTCCGGATTCACAACGTGAAGAAGGCGGAGACGCGCGCCAGACGCATCGAACAGTTCGTCCGCATGCTGGAGAGACACGAGACGATCTATCCGTGATCTCCGTTCGCTGTCGAGGATTGGCGGGTGAGTGCGATCTCGTCCGGCGCGAAAACTTGGCCGTCGTCTTATCAGACATGAAATCGCGGATCAACGCAGCCGGAGGAGAGCGTCTCGCTCGACGTCCTCGCGAACGATTCCTTCCGCGCTGAACAATCTCATCGCAACAGGCCGAGGCGGCGACCGTGTTCGACTCGACGTCGAACGTGCGAATCAGCCGAGAGGCTGATCGCCACTTGATTGTCGATCCGGTTGTTGTGGTGGCTGCGCGATGGGAAGGTGCCAGTCTTGTCGCATCGCCACGAACCGAAGGGCAAAGCAGAGGGCGGCGCCGGTTACGGCGGCGGCAGTAGAGCTGGCGTGCAGCATTTCTCCGATGACCACCACCAGTGCGCCAACTAGGGCCGCTACGGCATAGAGCTCCGTCCGCAGCACCGTCGGGATTTCCCTGACGAGCACATCGCGCACCATCCCGCCGCCGATACCGGTCAGCATCCCCAGCAGCGTCGCCGCAACCGGCCCGGCGTGGAAGGCCAGCGCCTTGCTTGCGCCAGACACCGCAAACAGTGCCAGGCCCGCGGCGTCGAACACCAGTACCGGGCTCCGCAGACGGCTGATGAATCGAAACCAATAGAACGTGATCAAACCGGCGAGGATTGAGACCACGATGTAGCGCCAGTCATCGATGGCTGCGGGCGGAACGGCACCAATCATCACATCGCGGGCGATGCCGCCCGAGTTCCCCGCAGCGAAGGAGAGAACCAGGACCCCGAAGAGATCGAGCCTGTACTTGACACCGGCAACAGCGCCGCTGAGCGCAAAGACAAACGTGCCCCCAAGGTCGAACGCCACCAGCACCGCGTTCACGAGGGTCTGTTCGCTGGTCATCAAGTGGCTTTTATAACGATAGCCACGCCTGAGGCGTGATCTTCCGCGTGCACGGCGAAACGCGAAGGATGATATCTCGGGCGCAAACAGAGGCCATGCAGCTCGGCTGATGGATGCTCGGCGACGGTGTGATCATTGGTGATCGCGGGCGACGAAGAGGAAGGGAGAGGTGACCTATGAGTGCTGAAAGAGAACCTGCAGCGGATGAAAACCCTCGACGATGCGTGGAACGCTCAGAACTGGGAGGTGTTTCGGAAGCGGCACTCGGCGGAGACGAAGGTGTATTGGCCCGGTCAGCCGGATCCGACGCGTGGCCGAGACTCGCAC
>JBPYEE010000434.1:0-7090 GCA_051985095.1 Vicinamibacterales bacterium
CGCATCGCCCTGATAGAACGCCCAAGCGTCTTGCCTACCACGATCTTGAGTGAGAAGGTCGACCGTCGCCGATGCGAGAAAGATTGCGCAGAGTCCTATGGCCAGCTTGTTGCGACGTACGCGCTCATCGAGCGCGTGCGTGACACTACTGGGGAAGTACGTATTCATGCCTGCTCCTCCTGCGTGCCCTTCCGACAATCGGCAACGATAACGCCGACAGTTGTGCTCACGAGAAAAGTCGTGCTGGTTCACAAATAGAACTTGGCTCCCACACGTAAGATGCGCGGACCGGTAATCGCCGTCGGACGCAGCCATGAGCTACCCGAACTGGTCGTCACGGTCTGATCACCATTCGCATTGAAGATGTTGTAAAGGTCGAAGAACCCGCTGATCATGTAATGCTTGTTCAGCTGGAAACGCTTCTCGACTCGCGAGTCGAAAAGCGCGACATTGGGCGTGCGCTCCGCATCGAACGGCTCCGCAAGAATGGTCGTCGTGCCGTAATTAAACGTCTGCACCCATGTTCGGCCGAAGGGCGAGCCCGACTGATATCTGAGCGTCGGGATCACCCGAAGCCCATGTGGTAAGTCGAGCGTACCGCTGGCCTTCGCCTGCCAATTCGTGTAGTTCATGTAGCTGTTGTCGGTATTGATGAACGCGTTCGGGTTAAACGTCCCCGTGCCCGCAATGCGCGTTTCGTGGCTCCAGGTCTCGGCGAAGCTCGCCAGCAATGACCAGTTGCGGGTCTGTCGTTTCGTCGCGGTGACCTCGAACGTGTAATAGTTGCTATTACCCTGCGGAATGTTCTGCTCGGTGTTCACCGACGCGATGCCGACGTACTGCGACGTGACGTTGTAACCCGCATAGCTCGCTCCATCATCAGCCGTGTTTACGCGGCCATCGGGTCCAGGATCCTTGATCGTGATCGGCACCGAAAACGCGCTGAGCGGAAGGTTCGTGTTGATGACGCCGTACAAGTTGCGCCTGCCGTTCCAGACAAACCCGGTGCGCACGCCGAAATTCGCCGCCACCTCGCGCTCGTAGTAGGCGGTCGTCTGGCGGACGAATGTGTTCTGAATCCCAGGATCGAGCTGGGTGCTGGTGGTCCCGCCCGTCGACGAGATCAGCGTTCCCAACCCGTCACCCGGCACCCAATAACCGAGATGGCCGATGTCCTGCGTCCATTTGTACGTTGTCGACCAGCCGGACGGGTTCGGGTTGAATGCCGACGTGAAATTGACGCCAGGATACACGTAAGCCTGCCCCCAGTGCACCTTGAGGATGTTCTTGTTGTCCTTCGTGAGCGCGTACGTGGCTCCAAACCGTGGGCCCCAATTTCTGAACACAGGAAAGCTATCGGTTGCCGCAAACTGCTGGCCGGTTGAACCGGTTTGATCGGGCAGCGACGCCTTATACCGATCAAGGCGTACGCCGAGCGACAGCGTCAACCGTGGGGCGACCTGCCATGTGTCATCGACGTACACGGCGATCGTGAGGAGATCGTTTTTCGAGTCGTTGTGTCCGAGATAGATTTGCACCTGTGATGGTACGCCGTTGACCAGAGTCGAGACACAGTCGCAGCTGTCGCCGTAGCCATTGAACGGGGCAATCAGATGATCGATCATTGTTTCGCCGCCGCCCTTGATCGTGTGGCTGATGCCCCACCCGTCCTTGACATAACTCAGCGCCGCGTTGAAGTGCGGGCGGTTGCGGGTCAGCCCCGTATTGTCATTGCCACCGGCAACGGTGTTGGCGCCCGTATCCTGGATGCGCGGCAGGCTGGTCTTGGCGGCCGTCGTGAACCCCGAGAGGTATGCGCCGTCGCGCACCTCGACGTACATCGAATTGGCGAGAATGGCGTTGTACTCGATCTTATACACGGTGAATGGCGTGAACGCGTGCGGCAGCGCGTCGATCGTCTGAAACGGCTGGCTCGCGCCGGCGGCGAAATAGTCCGGCTGATCCGAATAGTTGTAGGTGTAATAGCCAATGAGCTTCTGACGCGACGTGAGGTTGTAGGTGACCTTGCCGGTATAGACCCAGTCTTCGAGTCTCGTCACGCCGTCGGTCAGCCACGAAAACGCCTGATCGAGAAGCGTGCGCCGGAACGCGCCGTACCACCACACCTTGTCCTTGACGAGATATCCACCCGTGTCCACGTCGAAATCGGTGAACTTGCTCAGGCGGTTCGTGTCATACGCCGACAGGGTCGGACTCCCGGCCAGACCGGCAGCAATCTGCGCCGAATCGATGTTGGTGGCCTCCATCGACTTGTTCTCGAAGTCGACATACAGATCGCTGTGATATTGGTTGCCTCCCGACTTGCTGACGTATTGCTCGAAGGTGCCGGGTCCCGACATCACCGCTGAATTCGCGACCGTGTTCACGACGATCTCGGAGAAGGAGCCGTAGTCCGGGAAGAAATTGTCGTTGGCGCCGTTTGCCGCGCCTACGCGGATTCCCTCCACCTCGTTACGGTTCACGCCCGTTGTGCTATTGAGGCCGTATGCGGTGTATGACGCGAGGTTTAAGGCCGCGCTACCGCCGACGTCCATCTTGGCCATCGAGACTGCGGGGGTTACAGCGAAGAGCGCATTGATGTCCCTCGGACCAGGCAAATCGCCGATCTGCTGCGACTCGAAGTGCGTGGCGATGACCGAGTTCGTCACATCGATCGCCGGCGCCGCGGCGCTGACCGTCACCGTCTCGCTCATCGACCCCGGGCTCATCGTCACGTTGACGGTCGCGGTGAAACCAATGCCCACGTGGATGCCTTCGCGGCGGACCGTGCCGAACCCGGACAGCTCGCAGGTCACGGTGTAATCGCCCGGCGGAACGGCAGGGAACCCGAATGCGCCGTTCGGACCACTGACTGTCGTCGGAGTGCCCATTTCGGCCTGTCCGGTGAGCGTGATCGTCACGCCTGGCAGCACGGCATTTGAACTGTCGGTAATCACGCCGTTGATCGCACCGGTTGTCGATGTGACCGTTTGCGCCGTCGCGACTGAGCAAAGCGGGGCGAGCAACAAGAAGACCCCGATACGGATGACTCGGACGTGACTCATGACCGTCTCTCCTGTGTTGCCCAACGTGTCCGTCCTAGCCGGCGCATGGTCGACCCTCATGGCACGAATGACGGCTTTTTGGCGACCCAGGCAGCGCGATCCGACTCGCTCGCCGGACCGATCTTCCCCCGCGCGGAATTCAGGAGCATCTGCGGATCGAAGACCACTCCGCCCTTGATGACGAGGCGCACTTGCCGCGCGTCCTCGATTCGCTCGAGCGGGTTGCCGGCGGCCACGTATAGATCCGCGAGCTTGCCAACCTCGATCGATCCGAGCTGGTCGCCGACACCGAGCGCTCGCGCGCCGTTGATCGTGGCCGCCTTCAACGCGGCCACTGGCGGAATACCCGCATAAACGATTGCCTGGAGCTCGCGGTGATAGGCGAACCCATCCAGATCCGGTCCGCCAGTCGGATTGTCGGTGCCGACCGTGATCAACCTGCCGCCGCCGGCATCGTAGAACGCCTTGAGCTCCGGCACTTTGTGCACGAAGAGCGCGCCGAAATCGCGCAGCGATCCCGGCGGACGCGGCTGGGGTCCCCGCGGCGCCTGCCGACGCTTTTCGAACTGTGCCTGCATGTACGGTGTGAAGAACTGTGCTTCGTCCAACCAATGCGTCTTCAACGTCGTCGACGAAGCGATCGTGCCAGCTCCGTACACGCGCATCGTCGGGTCGAAGTAGACATTGCGCGCCAGCATGAGGTCTATCAGCGCTTTCAACTCGGGGCCGCCGACCGGGTACTTGCCGCGAATGACGTCTTCCACCGGCGCGATACTGTGCTCAATGCGATCGAGCCCCATTAGGATCGCGTCGCGCGGGTCCACGTCCTGGTGAAAGTCCTCGGACTGCATATGGCTGCTTGTCGTCAATCCCTCCTTGTGCGCTTGATCGACGATGATACGCATCTCGTTCGGGCTCGCGAGCTTGATCTTCAGGCTCCGTACACCGCGCTCGGCCCAGTAGTCCACTTGATCGCGGATCTGTTGCTCCGTGAGCGTGTTCGGCCATGCCTGGCAATCGCTCCTGTGGTCGTTTGCCTCCTGACATCGCGCTCGCCCGAAGTACGGTCCCGAATTGAAGATTCGCGCGCCAACCTGCTTGCCGCTGTCGATCTGTTTGCGGGCCTCCATCATGCCCTCGGGATTGAACTCACCGGCTGGCCACGTCGACGTCACGCCGTTGGCGAGATAGATGATGGGGTTGTAGGCGAATTCGTCCACGCGGCCGCCGCCGACCAGACTCATGTTGTGGTGCGCGTGCAGATCGAACATACCCGGCAGAATGGTGGCCGTGTCGTCGAGGTCGATCACGCGGGCCTTTGACAGATCGCGGCCGTTCAGGTTCGCGCCGACTTCGGCGAACCTGCCTGCCACGATGACGATCCCACTGTTGCGGATGCGAACGTCGGCAAGACCCGTGAACACCCATCCCCCGCGAATCACGACTTGCTGCGCCGACTCTGCGGCCGTGGTGCGCGGAGCCTGCGTCTGCGCGGAGGTCGCCGTTGTGGACATGATGGTCCCGCAAGCCAGCGCGATCGCGGCGGCCCCGACCCCACGTCTGCTCATCCTCATGTGTAAATCCTGTTTGACGAGCGCACTGCTATGTCCGCCGCGATCACCATGTGAAACGCGCACCAATTCGGGCGATCCGCGGTCCGGTGATTGCCGTTGGCCGCAGCCACGACGATCCCGAGCTCGTGGTCAGCGTCTGTTCCGCGTTCGTGTTGAAGATGTTGTAGATGTCGAAGAACCCGCTCACGCGTTGACGGCCGACGCGAATCGACTTCTCGGTTCTGATGTCGAAGATCGTGATGTTCGCTGTGCGTTCCGCGTCCATCGGCTCCGCTTTGATCGTGGCGTTGCCGAAGTTCAGCACCTGTACGAAGGTCCGCCCGAACGGCGTCCCCGATTGATGCCGGACGATCGGCACAACGCGAAGATCGAGCGGCAGATCGATCGTTGCGCTTACCTTCGCTTGCCAATTCTTGAACGCATTCAACGAGTCAGGAGAGTTGATGAACGAATCCGGCGTGAATGCCGTCCCGGTGCCAAGGGCGCCTTCACGGCTCCACGTTTCGGCAAAGCTCGCGAGCAGGGACCAGCGACCCGTCTGGCGCTTGGTAGCCGTGATCTCCGCTGTGTAGTAGTCGCCGTCCATGTTCGGCAGGTTCTCGGTCACGTTCAGGACCGGCAAAGTGGCGTACGCCGGCGCTAGGTTGAACGCCGTCAGCGTCGCGCCGTCGTCCGCGGTGCCGACGCGACCGTCTGGCCCAGGGTCGATGATCGACAGCGGCACCGAATACGCGCTCAACGGTCGGTTCACGTTGATGGTGCCGTACGACTGGCGCCGGCCGTTCCAAACGAACCCGCCGCGCACACCGAGATTCGGCGCGACTTCTCGCTCCAGGTACATTGTGTACTGTCGGATGTACGTGTTCTTGATGCCGGGGTCGAGCGCCGTGGACGTCGTGCCGCCCGAAGAAGACGTCAGGGCACCTTCCTCACCGGGATCCCAGCGGCCATTCTTGTTCGTATCCGTGGTCCAGCGGTAGGTTTTCGACCATCCCGAAGGATTGGGGTTGAATGCGGACGTGAAGTTGACGCCTGGGTACAGGTAATAGAGTCCGTAGTGCGCTTTGACGACCGTCTTCCCGTTGCCGGTCAAATCGTAGCTGACGCCAAATCGCGGTCCCCAATTGTTCCAGACCGGAAACGCATCGTTGGCGGCGAACATTTCACCCGATGGTCCAGTCTGATCCGGCAGCGACGGCTTGTAGCGATCAAGTCGAATCCCGAGCGACGCTGTCAGGCGCTTGTTGATCTGCCATGTATCATCGACATAGCCGGCGTAAGTCGTCAGATCGTTTTTGGAGATGTTGTTGCCCAAATAGATCTGCACCTGGGTCGGCACGCCGTTGTTCAGCGTCGAGATGCAGTCGCACGCGTTGCCGTATCCCTCGAACGGCGCGATCAGGTGGTCGACCATCCACTCGCCGCCAATTTTTATCGTGTGGCTCCCGGCCCAGCCGGTCTTGAAATAGCTCAGTGACCCATTGGCCTGCGGACGATTGCGCGTGAGGCCGGTCGTACTATTCCCGCCCTGCACCGTGTTCGCGCCAATGTCTGAAATCCGCGGAGCGGTGCTTTTCCAGAATGTGGCAAAGCCTGACAGGTAACCTCCGGCGCGGACTTCGAAGTACAGCGCGTCGGACGCGACGGCGTTGTACTCGGCTTTCCACACGGTGACCGGAAAAATGGCGCGGGGAAGCGCATCGCTCGTTTCGAACGGCAGACTCGAGCCGGCGTTGAAATAATCTGCCTGATTGACGTTTTCGTGCTGCACGTACCCGATCACCTTCTGACGCGAGGTGAGGTTAAAGGTGACCTTCCCCGTTTCGACCGGCGCATCTTGAGGCGCGACGCCGTCCAGCAGCCACACATAGCGCTGGCCTGTCGCCGTGTACCGATACGCGCCGTACCACCACAATTTGTCCTTGATCACATACCCGCCGAGATCCGCACTGAAGTCGCGGAACAGCGCAAGCCGGTTGACGTCGTGTACGTCGAGCCCGGGGCCGCCGGCGACGCCCGCCGCAATCTGCCGATCGTCGATGTTGATCGTCTCCATCGAATCGTTCTGATAATCCGCGTACACGTTTCCGTGATACGTGTTGCCACCCGACTTGCTAACGTATTGGCCCAGCGTGCCTGGTGCTGACATCGCCGCCGAATTGCCGGTGGCCTTAACTGCGATCTCGTCGAACGACGCGAAATCGGAATAGTAGTTGTCATTCGCACCGTTGGCTGCGCCGACGCGGATGCCTTCCACTTCGTTCCGGTTCACGCCAGTCGTGCTGTTCAGCCCGTACGCCGTGTAGGACTGCTGGTTCAGCGCGCCGTTGCCGCCAACGTCCATCTTCGCCATTGCGACAGCCGGCGTTTGCGCGACGACCGCCCAGAAGTCGCGCGAGCCCGGCAATGTCGCCAGGTTCTCCTTGTCGAAATGCGTCGTAACTTCTGCCG
>JBPYEE010000435.1:0-5551 GCA_051985095.1 Vicinamibacterales bacterium
GAGCCTCGCGTCGGGTTGGGTGGCGATGGCGGCGCGCGAGGCGGACACGGCGCGCCGGCACTTCGAGGATGCGGTCGACTTGTTCCTGCACAGCAACGCCCCATATGAGGTCGCGCGCGCGCGGATCGAGCTGGCGTGCGCGCTGGCTGCGCTTGGTCGGGTCGACGATGCCGCGATCGAAAGCCAACGGGCGATCGATGTGCTGACCGAGCTGAAGGCCGAGCTCGAGATCGCGCGCGCAAGGCGGCTGCTCGCGACGGTGACAGGGGCGGCCACCTGTGCGTCAGCGACTTCGCCCGCTGCACGGCGCGACAGTGGTCTGACCACCCGCGAGCTTGAAGTGTTGCGGCTCGTGGCGAAAGGCCTGACGAACCAGGCGATTGCTGACACGCTGTTCGTCAGCGACCACACCGTCCACCGCCATCTCGCCAACATCCTCAACAAGTTGAGCGTCTCCTCTCGCGCCGCCGCCGTCGCTCAGGGCGCGCGCCGCGGACTGCTCGCAGAGTAGCGCCGACGCGGGCACGTCGCATGGCCCGTTCGGGTCATTTTCAGTCACAGCGACAAAATGACCCGTCAAGGCGACGTCCTCTCCGGCGGGGCCGCGTAAAGTGGCTCGTGTCGGGCGGCCCTTCAATGGCCGTCGAAGGAGGAAACATGAAGACGATCGCATCGGTGTTCACAGCCGCGGCCATCCTGTGCGGTAGCGCGCCCCTTGTGTGCGCACAGGCTCACTCGCATGTGATTCAAGCGTCCACAGAAGCGGCGTGGGGCCCCGCGCCACGGATGCTGCCCGGGGGGGCGCAGATCGCCGTGCTGTCCGGTGATCCCACCAAGGCAGTCGCGTACAGTGTTCGCCTGAAGTTCCCTGCAAACTACGCCATTCCCGCGCATTCGCATCCCACCGACGAAAACGTCGTGGTCGTGTCTGGCGCCTTGACCCTCGGGATGGGCGACCGGCTCGCGAAGAACGCGGCTGGCAACAAGACGCTCGGCGCCGGTGGCTATGCATCGATGCCGGCCAACATGAACCACTTTGCCTATACGGCAGCCGAAACGACCGTCGTGCTCTATGGACAGGGCCCCGTCGAATTCAAGTACGTGAATCCAGCCGACGATCCGCGGAACACCACAACGACGAAGTAACGCAAGCAACGTTTGCGAAAGGAATACGGCCATGACGGTCATGTCCACCGAACCGGCGACCACGTCCGCTGTCAGCGAGCGCGCCGAGGCTCTGGCGGTTCGCCTCGAACAGGGCGCCCGTGCCCTTGCGGCATTCACTGATACGTTGACGGACGCCGAATGGCGCACCCCCTTCGGAACGACCGACCGCCGGACGATCGGCGTCATCGTCCACCATGTCGCGTGGATCTACCCGATTGAGATTCAGCTAGCCCAGGTGCTCGCCTCGGGCAAGCCGGTGACCGACGTCACCTGGGCGGCGGTCGCCGAGATCAATGCGGGGCACGCGAAGGAGAGTGAGAGCGTCGCAAAGCCGGACGCGCTCGACCTGCTCGCCCGCAACTCGGCCGCGGCGGCGGCCGCGATTCGCGCGCTGACAGACGCGGAGCTCGCACGGGCGGCACCGATCTCGCTCTACGGCAACGCCCCGCTGACGTGTCAATTCTTCCTGGAGGATCACGCGGTTCGGCACAGCTATCACCACCTCGCGAAGATTCGAAAGGCGCTCGGTCGTTGAAGTTGTGTCATCGGTGTTCGCTGATGTGAGCAATGGCAGGACGGCGGCGCGAATGACCTGTAAACCTGAGGACGAGAGTCCCGCGCCGCCCCCGATCATGCGGGCCACCGGTTTCGGCGACCGATTTCCAACGACAGTAGGGGTTGCGAGCCCATCGATCGGTATAATGCGGCGCACCACTACAGTCCAGCTTGGGCCTCGCTCCTGGTACCCGCCTCGGCGCCTACGAAATCGTCGCGCTCATTGGCAGCGGCGGCATGGGGGAGGTGTATCGCGCCCGTGATCCGAAACTGAATCGCACAATCGCGATCAAGGTGCTCCCTCAAACGACTGCTAGCGATCTGGAACGCCGCTCACGGTTTGAGCGCGAGGCGCAGAGCATCGCGGCTCTGAACCACTCCAACATCGTCACGATCCACTCTGCGGAAGAAGCCGATGGCGTGTTGTTCCTCACGATGGAGTATGTCGAGGGGAAGCCGTTGAGCGACCTGATCGTGAAAGGCGGTCTGCCGATGACGCAGATCCTCAACCTCACGATTCCGTTGGCCGATGCGATCAGCGCGGCGCACCAGAAGGGTATTACGCACCGCGACCTGAAGCCCGCCAATGTGATGGTGACGGCGGATGGGCGAGTCAAGGTGCTCGATTTCGGCCTGGCGAAGCTGATGGACGCCTCACCCGTTGAGATGGGCGTGACTGGGTTGCCGACCAGCCCCCTCACGGGCGAAGGCCGCATTGTGGGCACGGTGGCGTATATGTCCCCCGAGCAGGCGGAAGGCAAACTCTTGGACCACCGCTCGGACATCTTTTCGTTGGGCGTGATGCTCTACGAGTTGGCGACTGGTGAGCGGCCCTTCAAGGGCGACACCAGCGTGTCGGTCATCTCGTCGATCATCAAGGATACGCCCGCCTCGATCACCGATCTGCGGCCAACTGTCCCGCGTGACCTCTCCCGCATCGTCAGGCGGTGTCTGGTCAAGGATGCGGACCACCGATACCAGACGGCAAAAGATCTCCGAAATGAACTGGAGGATCTGAAGCACGACCTGGATTCGGGCGAAGTGGTGGCTCCAGACGCGCGCCGCGTGGCGCCGGCGCACTGGTGGTCGCGCGCAGTGATCACATCTGGTGTGCTGGCCGGGCTCACGCTGATTCTCGCGTGGCGTTGGGCCAGCACGGGGCCGATTGCGCGCGGCCGGGTCGCCGTGGACGCCACGTTCACGCAGCTGACCTCAGAGGCTGGGATGGAACTGTTCCCCAGTCTCTCGCCCGACGGTCGGTGGATCGTGTATAGCAGTCGCGCCTCGGGCCTTGCGGCGATCTATCTCAGAAGCGTCGGGGGACAGCAAGCGTTTAATTTGACGAAGGATTCGCCAGCGGATGACACGCAACCCGCCTTTTCCCCAGACGGAGAACAGATCGCATTTCGATCGGAGCGAGACGGCGGAGGCCTCTTCGTCATGGCGCGTACGGGCGAATCGGTCCGGCGGCTCACGGATGCCGGATTCAATCCCGCCTGGTCGCCAAAGGGTGACGAGATCGCGTTCGCCGATGAGCAGGTGACCATCAACCCAAACTCCCGAGCCTTTCGGAGTGCTTTGTGGGCGGTCAACGTCACCACGGGATCAAAGCGGCTGATCGTCGACGGCGATGCGGTCCAGCCGTCCTGGTCGCCGCACGGACAGCGGATCGCCTATTGGGCCGTTCTGTGGAGTGAGAGCGGAGGCCGCCAGCGCGACCTCTGGACCGTGCCTGCGGACGGCGGACCCGCGGAGCGGGTGACCGATGATCCAGCGGTCGATTGGAACCCCGTCTGGGCTCCGGACGGGAAGTTCCTGTACTTTGCGAGCGACCGCGGCGGCAGTATGAATCTCTGGCGAGTCCCCATCGACGAACTCTCGGGCAAAGTCGTCGGTCTACCTGAACCAGTGACGACTCCGTCACCGTTCGTGGGGCATCTGAGTCTGGCCGCCGACGGCCGGCATCTGGCGTACGCGTCCATTCTCACGACAACAAACCTGCAACGATTCAACTTTGACCCAGCGACACAGACAGCCCGGCGTGACGTGGTCGCCATTACGGCCGGCTCAAGGTCATACGTCGGTCCCGATTTGTCCCCCGACGGTGAGTGGCTCGCGTTCGCGTCCATCGAGCCTCACCGACACCTTTTCGTGTCTCGGGTGGATGGGAGCGGCCTGCGGCAGCTAACGAACGATGCGCGCGATCGAAACGCCCGCTGGTCCCCCGATGGGCAACGGATTGCGTTCTACTCAGATCGGAACGGTCGTTACAACATTTGGAGCATTCACCCAGATGGTAGTGGCCTGGAGCAATTAACCGCTGCGGACAGTTTGCTTTATCCCGTGTGGTCCCCGGACGAGTCACGGATGGCCGCGTCCGATATCAACAAGGGAGGCGTGGTGCACGTGTTTGATCCCCGAGTCCCCTGGAAGCAGCAGAATCCGCAAACGCTTCCGCCGCATCCCAGTGGTCGAACCTTTTCGGCATGGTCATGGTCGCCAGACGGGACTCGACTGGCGGGTTACCTCGGCGCAACCTACCAGGGCGGGATTGCGACATATGACTTCCAATCCCGCACATACCAGGTGCTCACGGACTTTGGATTGTTCCCCCTGTGGCTCAACGACAACGATCATCTGTTGTTCTCGTGGCAGAGCAAGCTGTTTCTGGTTGATCAGACCAAACGCGTTCGAGAAGTTGTGTCGGTTGCGCCAGACGAGGCGGGTATTCCCTCGATGTCGCGCGACAATCGACGAATCGTCTTCACGCGAACCGTCTCGGAGGCTGACATCTGGCTCGCGATGTTGAAATGACGCTTGCTCCCGCCACACGCCTCGGCACTTTCGAGATCCTGTCGCTGAGGCACCGGCGGGAAGGGTGAGGTGTGGTGTTCGTCATCGATTTGGCGACTCGCCGCGTCCAGGTGCTTGGGGCGACACCGAATCCGGACAATGCGTTCATGCCGCTGTCGTCGTGTGCGCGGTGTCGGTGAGGTCAGCGACGAAACACGAATTCCTGCGCGACCTGACGCAATTCAGCGGTGGGCGATTGTACGAGTTGGAAAAAACCTCCGACCTTGCATCCACGTTCAAGATGATCGTCGACGAGTTCCGCCACCGGTACCTGGTCCGCTACACGCCGCGCGGCGTGACCAAGGAAGGGTCGCACGGCCTCAACGTCCGCGTGAACCGGAAGGGCGCAGAGGTGAAAGCGAGGCCCGGTTACTTGGCCGGGATCGTAACTGCGGGACATTCCTCCCAATAGTCGGCTTCTGTTCTCGGATATCACAACTCGATGAACGCCTTTCACTCCTTCATCGTCTGCGGCGCGCTCGCAAGGACAAGTAGAGTGTTTGGCCCGCGCAAAGGTGGCTACATCGACGTTCTTGTGACTTGTTCTCCGCAGTCGCGGGGCAAAAAATTCACGGCGATATTGGTGGGATTTCGGGCTTGACCTGGCCCCAAGGGCAGGGTTCAGACTGCGGACATGTATTCCAGTCGAGCGCTCGCCCAATTAACCGGTATCACCCAAAATCGCTTCGACATTACGAGCGCGTCGGAATAGTCACCCCGCCGCGTACCGTTGCCGGCTATCGCCGCTATTCGCTTGGGGACGTAGCTCGGATTCGCTGTCATTACGTACGCTCGGCGAACGCCAGCAAGCTCAACTTTTCTTGTGTTTCCTCTGGCCAGACTAGCAGTCACGGGTGGGCGGCTAGACCCGTGACGCGGTCCTTCGGTGAGGACAGGACAACGAACGCCCGGGTTCCAACGACTCCACTCATCCCTTTGATCTTGTCTTCGAGGAATCGTTCCAACTGTTCCAGTC
>JBPYEE010000436.1:0-7388 GCA_051985095.1 Vicinamibacterales bacterium
GAGCCAGCTGCGGTGGTACGTCTGGGTCGGCGCGGCGTGTCTGGCTCTGCCGGCGACGCTCGTTGCCGCGGCGTTGCAGAAACCCGATAAGGACAAAGATCCGAAGGCGTCCGACGGCGCGCGTCCCAAACTCACCCTGAAGGCGCAGCCGGTGATCAGCATGGCGCCCTCGCGAGTCGTGTTGACGGCGGAGCTCGTCGGTGGCCAGAACGACTTCGAGGAGTACTACTGCCCCACGGTCGAATGGGACTGGGGCGACGGGACCCAGTCGGAATCGACATCGGACTGCGCACCCTACGAAGCGGGCAAGACCGAGATCAAGCGGCGCTTTACCGTCGAGCACGTCTTCCACGCCGGGGCGTATCACGTCACGTTCCGGATGAAGCGGCGCGACCGGCAGCTGGCGACCGCGGCGGTCAGCATCCAGGTCCGGCCAGGGCTGCGCGACGGCGAACGCTGACGTCCCACAGCCGGACACCTGACTGGCTGCCCCGGGCGAAACGGCCGCGTTTCCCTAGCAAATCCTCCATGTTGTCGGTTGTGCCCGTGGCACAGAGTTCGCCTGTTCCGGGCGCGTGGCGGTCCGGAACACCATCTCGCGTGTGGTCCTGGCGACGCTGATCCTCTGCACCGCCGCTGTCTCGGTCGGTCTGACGGCGCCGGTCGACGGGCCGTTTTCGATTACCATCCGTACCGTGCTGGTGCGCCTCGCCGTCGACGTCGACGTCAAGTTCGGACCTCACCATTTTCACGCACGGTGGTCCGCGCTGCCCGATCAGTCAACGTTTTAGCGATGTATTCGCTGATCCAGGACATTCGGTACGCCTTCCGGCTCTCGATCCGGAGTCCCGGGTTCACAGCCGTCGCCGTGCTGGCGCTGGCCCTGGGCATCGGCGCCAACACCGCGATCTTCACGATCGTGAACGCCGTGCTCATCGAGCCCTTGCCGCTTCACGATCCATCGCGCCTGGTCGTGCTCTGGGAGAACAACTCGCTGCGCCCCGGACGGCCGAATACGGTCGCGCCCGCCAATTATCTGCGCTGGCAGGACCGCGCGACGGCGTTCGATCAGCTGGCCGGATTCTACGAATGGCGGGCGAACCTGACCGGCAACGATCGCCCGGAGGAGCTGACCGCGCAGGACGTGACCGCAAACTTCTTCTCGACCATCGGCGTGGCGCCGCTCCTGGGACGAGCATTCGCGCCGGAGGAAGGGCCCGAAGGACACAACCGCGTCACGATCCTGGGCTATGCGCTCTGGCATCGTCGGTTCGGCGGTGATCCGTCGATCGTGGGCCAGACGATCCGGCTGAATAGCCGTCCGTTCACGGTCATCGGCGTCATGCCGCCGGACGTGAACGTCTTCCTCCCGGCGGGGTCGCTGGTCGGAAAGCCGCCAGAGCTGTGGACGCCGTTTGCGTTCACCGACGCCCAGCGAGAACCGCGCGGACGCTACATGCTGGCGATTGCGCGCCTGAAGCCGGCCGTTTCGTTCGCGCAGGCGCAGGCGGAGATGAACACCATCGCGGCGGGGTTGACCGCCGAATTTCCGCAGTTCGACACCGGGTGGACGGTGCGCCTCGTCCCGATCCGCGACGAGTTGGCCGGCGACATCAAACCGGCGTTGCTCCTGCTGTCGGCCGCGGTTGGCTTTGTCCTGCTGATCGCGTGTGCGAACGTCGCGAATTTGCTGCTTGCGCGTGGCGCAGTCCGACAACGCGAGCTGGCGATCCGGGCCGCTCTGGGTGCGATGCGTGGCCGGCTCGTTCGCCAGCTGTTGACCGAGAGTCTGGTGCTCGGCGCCCTGGGTGGCGCGATCGGCCTGCTCGTCGCCCAATGGAGCCTGGACGCGATGCTGGCGGTCAGTCCCGTGGATCTGTCGACACTTGGCCACCTGCGCCTGAATTATCTCGTGCTGGGATTTACGGCAACGCTGTCGCTGCTGACGACGATCGTCGCCGGGCTGGCGCCGGCGTTTGCCGCCTCCCGCGCCGACGTGCACGAGGCCATCAAGGACAGCGTCCGACATGTCGGCGCCGGCCGGGAACATCGCCGGCTGCGCGAAGCGTTTGTCGTGTCGGAGATCGCCCTGGCTGCGTCGTTGCTCGTCGTCGCCGGGCTGATGCTGCGCAGTTTCCGCGCCCTCGAGGCCGTCAATCCGGGATTTGATCCGTCGAACGTCCTGACGGCGCGCGTGTCGCTGCCGCTCGCCCGCTACGGCGACGCCGAGAAGCGGCTGCAGTGGTTTCGAGACCTCGTGGCGCGCGTCGGCACGCTGCCCGGCGTGCGATCCGCCGGCGCGATCAGTTTTCTGCCCTTCGCCGGGCTGGGAGCCGCGACCGGATTCACCGTCGTCGGCCAGCCGCCCCCGCCGCCCGGTCAGGGCTACGTCGTCGACGTCAAGGTCTGCGACAACGGATATTTTCAGACGATGGGCATCCCGCTGCTCCGCGGGCGTCTCTTCAGTGACCGTGAGATGCACGAGCGATCCGACGTCGTCATCATCAACGAGTCGCTGGCGCGCCGATACCTGGGCGGCGCCGATCCGATCGGGCAGCAGCTGTCGATCGAGATGATGTCGCCGATCGTACCGTCGCAGATCATCGGTGTCGTGGGCGACACGAAGAACACCGAGCTGTCAGCCGAGACCAGGCCGATGTCGTACTGGCCGCATCCCGTCTTGTCGTACAGCGCGATGACGCTCGTGGTCCGCGCGTCGTCCGCGGCGTCGCATCTTGGGCCGCTCGTCGAGGCAGAGGTTCGTTCGCTCGATTCCGATCAACCGGTGTCGGATGTCCGGACGATGGATCAGTGGATTGCCCGATCGCTGGCTCAGACCCGATTCAACTCGCTGCTGCTCGCCACGTTTGCGGCGGTCGCGCTGCTGCTCGCCGCCATCGGCATCTACGGTGTCATGTCTTACGTCGTCGGCCAGCGGACGTCGGAGATCGGGTTGCGCCTCGCGCTCGGCGCTGAGGCACGGGACATTCTGACCATGGTGCTCCGGAATGCCGTGCGCCTGACCGCAATCGGCCTGGGACTCGGCGTCGCCCTCGCGCTGATTCTCGATCGCACCGCCGCCGCGCTGCTGTTTCGCGTCACGGCGACCGATCCGCTGACCTTCGGCCTCGTGGCCGCCGTGCTCGGCGTCGTCGCGCTCATGGCGACGTATCTACCCGCCCGGCGCGCTGCGCGCATCGCACCGGTCGAGGCGTTGAGACACGAGTGAGGCTGGCGCCGGCGCGGTGCTCAGGGCCGAGCGATGTCTGAGCCGCGGAGCTTCCGGCTGGTCGCATCCGACGTCACGCTCTGCAGGTAATCGCTGATCTTCAGGGCTGTGCGAAACACCATGCGTCCGAACGATCCCAGGCCGCTCGCGTCAGAATCCTTGCCAAACACCGCATCGCCTACCTCATCGGCCTCGCGTTCGGCGAGCGTTCCAATCGTGGCCACGACATGCACGTAATAGTTCCTGGCGGCAGCCAGGCGAGCGCGGTCGCCGAGATCGACAGTGACCTCCATCGGGTCCGGCAGCGTGGTCACGCTGGTCGACCCGCCCGCGGAGTCGTCGATCGTCATCTGTGAGGCCGACACGCGTCGGCTGACGCGGATCATCCGGATGATCGCCGGGAACACGAGGCGATCCCAGACCGGGCGGGTCTCCCAGAGCTCGGCCTGCAGCCGCAAGTGCAGCTGGCCGCCGCGCTCGAGCACTCGCTTGAATCGATCCGGCACGATATCGTGCAGCTGAATCGTCGACCGCACCATCGATGCGGAGGCGCGGACGTCCTTCACTTCGACCGTGAAGGCGGATGCGGGTGCAGCGGCTACTGCGGCGAACGCAAGCAGGAACAGCGCGCGGGTCGCCATCAGAACGTGCGCACGAACCGCCACACGATCTGCAGCGACCGCGGGATGGCGTCGAGCTGGTAGCCGAAGTCAACACGCACGTCGCCGAGTCCGATGCCGAACCCGACGCCCTTCAACCAGGGGGCGGCCGCGCCCGGCTGGGACACGCGGCCCACGTCAAAAAAGCCGATGCCGCGGAAGCCCGTTCGATCGCCCAGCGAGTATTCGAGGTTCAGCAATTCGAGCGAATCGCCCACCTCCTGCCGGAACGGGTAGCCGTGAACGGTGCCGGGGCCGCCAAGGTCAAACTGGCGTTGCGGCGGCAGCAGTCCGTCTGACCAGCCACCGATGGCGCGGACGTCGAAGTCCTGATGGTCCGACAGCGGCAGTTGCGACCGGCCGGCGACGATGTGGCGGCGGAAGTCGAAGTCGCTGTCCAGGACGTGCGGGGCCGAGATTTCCGACGTCCAGTCGATCCGCCATCGGAAGGAGAGATCGCTGTCGCTCTCCGGGCCCCGGAGGCGTTGTCCGTACAGCGAATCGAGCTGATGGCGGCGGTAGGTGCCCTCGAGCGATTCGCCGTCAAAGCCAAGGCTGTCGATCGACGCGCCGATGACGAGAGCGCTGAGGCGCCCGTCAGTGGCCACGAAATTGGGACGAAACGGCACGTCGCCGTTCCAGAAGCTGAAGTTGCTCCGGACCTCCAGCGGTTCCTGCCGCTCGTAGCGCCAGGCGAGCAGCAAGTCGACTTTCGGATGGACGCGATACGCACTCGTGAGTTGAATGCCCCGGCGGCGATAGTAGTCGCGGTAACTTCGGCGCGGACCGACCGCTGCGAGGCTCGCTTCGGTCGACGTCAGCTGCCACTGATCGTCGGTCGCGGTCAGGTCATGCAGCTCGCCGCCGACGTACAGCTTGCGCGCGCCGAAGAACGGCCGCTCGAATCCGAGGGCGTACCCCGCCTCGCCCGAGGCGAGTTTGGCCGAGATGTGGCCCGCCACGAAGGCGTGATTGAAGGAGGTGTCGTCGAAGACGGCGGCGCCGAATCCGAGCGACGGCACGAACCCGTCGACGGGGGTGAACCAGTCCTCGCGATCGCCGAGGTCGGGCACCAGCCTGAACCGGCCCGCCGGCTCGCGAAGGCCGACGACGAGGACGCGCTGCCCGTTGCGATCAACGATGTCGAAGGTCTGCTGTGACCGCCGGATGGCGCCCCGCGTCTGACGGAGCAGCACGTCAAGCGCGTGCGCAGCGCGCGCCCGGTTGAACACGTCGCCCGCCCGCAGGGCGAAATCCTCGGCGAAGACGCTGGCGATCCTCGCGTCGACGCCGTCGAACTCCACGGCGTCGATGATCCCTTCGTCGACCTGCAGCGTCAGGGTGCCGGCGGCGTCGTCAAAGAGCGGCGTGACGCGGGCAAAGGAGTACCCGGCGTCGCGATAACGCTGTTCCACGCGATCGCGGAGCTGGTCGAGCGTCGCGTCCAGCGGTTCGCCGACCGCCACGCCGCTGGCGCGGATGACCGCCGCATCGGCGAGTTCCCGCGCGCCGCTGACGCGAATGGAGCGAATCGTGGGGCCGGTGGCGATGGTGTCCTGGGCGCGCAGCGGGCTCGTCGCCGCGAGCACGCAGGCGGCTACCACCACCAAGCGGACGCGCGCCATCAGCGCAGTGTGACGAAAGGCTCTTCGACAAAGTTCCGGCCGGCCGGCCGGAACAGCCGCGCATCGGGCGGTTCGGTCGCCAGGCTGACGATCAGGTAGAGCTCCGTCAGATAATGGGCTTCGGCGATGTCAGTTTCCGAGGGCGCTGCCGGCGAGTGCGGGTGCGAGTGGTAGAAGCCCACGACGTCGAGTCCGCGCGTGCGGCCGGCGCGGCGGGCCGCCACGTGATCCCGGGGATCGATCTCGAAACGCGTCGGCCGCTCCGCGATATTCCGCGTCCGAACCGCTTCGACGACCGCCTCGGCCGTGCCGAGCAGGACGCCGCAGCATTCGGCGGGCGCCGCCTCGCGCGCGTGAGCGATGACAGCGCGAACGACGTCAGCCGTCAGGGTGGTCACGGCCCGTCACGGCATCCGTTCGACGGCCATGGCAATCCCCATTCCGCCACCGACGCAGAGCGACGCGACGCCGTAACGCAGCTGTCGCGCCTGCAGCGCGTACACCAGGGTGGTCAGCAGCCGCGCACCGCTCGCTCCGATCGGATGACCGAGGGCGATGGCGCCCCCGTTCACGTTGGTCTTGGCGGGATCGACACCGAGCTCACGCGACACGGCCAGCGCCTGAGCCGCGAACGCTTCGTTGAGCTCGAACAGGTCGATGTCGCCGAGCGCGAGATTGGCGCGTTCCACCACGGTTCGCACCGCCGGCACGGGTCCCATGCCCATGATGCCGGGATCGACGCCGGTCGAGACGTACGAGAGGATGCGGGCGAGCGGCCTGGTGCCGACGCTCTTTGCCTTCTCGGCCGTGGTCACGACCACCGCGGCGGCGCCGTCGTTGATGCCCGACGCGTTGCCCGCCGTCACCGTACCGTCCTTCTTGAAGGCGGGTCTGAGTGCCGCGAGCTTCTCGACGGTTGTCCCGGCGCGAGGGAATTGGTCGGTCCCGACGAGCCCCGACTCGCCTTTCCTGAGCGGTACCGACACCGGCACGATTTCGGCGGTGAACCGCCCCTCGCTGATTGCCGCTTCGGCGCGGCGCTGACTCTCGGCGGCGAAGGCATCCTGATCCGCTCGTGATACGTGATAGCGCGCTGCCACTTCCTCCGCGGTGATGCCCATGTGGCAGCCGCACATGGCGCAGGTGAGCCCCTCGATGAGCATGGAGTCGATCGCCTCGCCATTGCCCATCCGGTATCCCCATCGTGCGCCTGTCAGGAGATAGGGTGCATTCGACATCGACTCGGTGCCGCCGGCGACGATCATGTCCACGTAGCCGACCCGGAGCGCTTCCACCGCATGCACGACCGCCTGCAGTCCGGATCCGCACACACGATTCACGGTTTCCCCCGGCACCTCAACGGGCACTCCCGCCTTGATCGCCGCCTGGCGGGCGACGTTCATCCCTTCGCCCGCCTGGAGCACGCAGCCCATGATGACGTCGCCAATCTGGGCCCCCGTCACCTTTGCGCGCGCGATCGCTTCGCGAATGACGATCGCGCCAAGATCGACCGCGCTCAACTCCCTGAACACGCCGCCAAACGATCCGATTGGCGTGCGGCAGGCGCTGAGGATGACGCACCCCAAGTCCTTGGCCATCATTCGATTATAAGTGGTACGATTTAGCGACACAGAGAGCACTATGCGTACACGAATTCGATCACTTTGCGCGGTCGTCGCCGTCCTCGCCGCCGTTACCTCGATCACCGGACGGGCGCAGCAGCCGACGGCGTCCCAGGTCAACCTCCAGGCTCAGATTCCGTTTGACACCGCCGTGCGAACCGCCACGCTGCCGAACGGACTCAAGTATTTCGTCCGACAGAACAGCCTTCCGGCCAAGCGCGTGTCGCTGAGGCTCGCGGTCAAGGCTGGCTCG
>JBPYEE010000437.1:0-6595 GCA_051985095.1 Vicinamibacterales bacterium
GTGCGAGCTCATATACGATCTGGCGGCCGTCGGGCGACAACTGCGGGTCGGTCAGGCGCGGCACGTTCAGGAGGTCGATCAGCGTTAGGCGCTTGTGCGCCTGCCCTGGCGCGGACGAGGCAATGGCCAGGGATGCCAGTGCGATCAACGAGATGCGCATGTGAGACGAAATCATAGTGGAGTCCTTTCCCTGCCAGAGATCGCTAAAACTGATACCGGATGCTGATTTGCGCGCTTCACACGAATTGCCTGCTCGCTCCGTTGAAGCTGCCATCTGCAGCTATCGCGTAGTTCGGCGTCCCGAGCTGGTTCCCGCCGGTGAGAAACTGCTGGTCTGCGCCTCGGTTCGTTACGTTGAAGACATCGAGATTTGCCTGAAACGACCGGGTGCCGAACTTGAGACTCCGGCCCACGCGAAGGTTCCACATGATCAAGTTGGGGGCTTCGATCTGGCCGTCGTTTCGCGTGGCGTAAGCAAATCGGTGCGTCGTCGCCAAGGGATTCGAGACCAGTCGGCCATTCGACAATGTCAAGGTCGACGGTCCGAACTGGCCGTTATAGGGCACGGTCGTAACGATCGGACCAGGCCATGCGCCCGAAGTCCAAGAGAAATCACCCCGCGAACAGACGGCTCCACGGAGCCTGATATGAGGTACCCAACGGCATCGGCAGCAGCTTCGTCAGATCGATGTCATCCGTCTTGGCTCGTCCGGAGCGGCGGTTCACCTCTGGGCTCGACGAGTCCACGACTACTCTCGAAGCCTCATCGGGTGAGATACCGCTGGATCCAGACCCCATCCCGTCCGGCCTCGCAGCAACTCGTGACCGGCGCATCGGCGGGCAGCCTCAGGCGCATCTTGGCGGCTACGATCTCCTCCGGCAAGCGATTCCAGGCGTCGCCGGCAGCATACGGCGGCGGATGCTGTGCTCGCCCTCGTTTGTGAAGCCCATTTTCCGTTGCCGCCGTCAAGTGCCATCATCCAACTTTCACGCGGTCGCAGTACACTCCTCACGTTGGGTCGTGGCTGTGATCATGCGCTCCTTTCAGGATGCTCGTCCTCAAGAGGAGAACAGTCGTGACCCAGCTGAAACGCGCGGCCACAGGTCAGTCGCCCTGCGTATTGTCTAACCAGCCCGCCGGAGTGACAAACCGTTTCGGTCAGCCGACGGCCTGCCATGCTGCCGTCGCCCCACCGCAGGGAGCTCGGCCTCCGGAGTTCTTTGGTTTTCGAGGCCACCACTGGGTTCACGTACGGTGTGGCCCGATGACTCGTTCACCATCCCGAGGATCGCTTGGTCGGTCGGCTTCATCCGTTTCGTTCTCTCCGGGGATGCGACCCAAGCTTCGGAGGCCCCTGACTCCCCCGGTAGAACTGTCTCCTACTGAACATGTCTGCCTTCCTGGAGACACTGGGGTGCTTTTATTCAGCCAGCCCTTTGGCCGGAGCCGCGCGCAGTCACTGCGCCGGTCAGATGAGGGAGCTGCTTCACGACGCCGGATTCCTCGGAGGGTCAGGTTCGGAGCGCGATCACCGGGTCGACGCGCATCGCGCGTCGCGCAGGCAGATAGCACGCCGCCAGCAACACCAGCGTGAGCAGCAGGGCGACGGCCGTGAAGGTTATCGGATCGCGTGCGCTGATTCCGAAGATCATCGTCCCCATGAGCTCGGCCAGACCGAGCGAGCCGGCCGTTCCAATCGCGATGCCCACGACAACCAGACGAACCCCGAAGGCGAGCACGAGCCGGACCACGTCGAGCGGCGTCGCGCCGAGCGCGAGGCGGATGCCCAGCTCCCGCGTCCGTTGGGCCACGGTGGAGGCCGTCACGCCGTAAAGGCCCACCGCGGCCAGTACGATTGCGACCGCGGCGAAAAGCCCGACCAGCAGGAGAACGAACTGTTGTCGCGCGAGCGCGCCGGACCGCACGTGGTCCATCGTCTGGAGCCGTGTGATAGGCAGTGTCGGGTCAACCGCTGAAACCGCCGCCCGCACCGCGG
The DNA here is from genome assembly GCA_051985095.1 of Vicinamibacterales bacterium. GTDB lineage: Bacteria > Acidobacteriota > Vicinamibacteria > Vicinamibacterales > CAVVIG01 > Gp6-AA45. The sequence goes on from JBPYEE010000437.1 coordinate 1,998, forward strand.
TCACCAGCGCCGTTGGATTCGCGCCTCGGCGCACGACCCAATCTCGGACCGTGTCTCCCGTGCCACTGTCCTGGGAAGCGGCGAGGTAGATCGCCGGGCGGGGCTGCCCGACGAGATCCAGCTGGTGAACATTGCCCACGACACCGACGACTGTCAGCCACGGGATCGTCTTGTTGTCGGCGGCTCCCAGCTTGATCCGCCGTCCGAGCGGACTGCGGCCCGGCCAGAACGCCCACGCCGTTGCCTCGCTGACGACGATCGCGTTCGGCACGTCGGACGTATCGCTCCACGAGAAGTCGCGCCCTTGAATCAACGGGATGCCCATCGTCGTGAAATACCCGGGAGTGACCGAACGAAAATCGACAAACTTCACCTCTCCGGGCGTCGGCGGCGGATCTCCCTCGATGTTGACCCCGCTCGAGCGTCCGGAAAGCGTCAGCGGCAGGAAACTGATGCCGGCTGCTGCCTCGGCACCGGGCACATGTTCCAGGCGCTCGAGAAGCTGCCGATAGAAGCCGGCGCGTTTCTGGACTGATTCGTAACGCCCCGGCGGCAGCACAACGCGGAACGTGAGGGCGCCGATGGTGCGAAACCCGAGCGGTATCTGTTCGAGGCGCCAGAAACTGCGGAGGAGCAGGCCCGCGCCGACGAGCACGACGACGCCGACCGCCGTTTCTGCGACGACGAGGACATTGCGCGCGCGCGTGCTGGATGCGCGTGATGACGTGCGTGCGTCGGCCTTGAGGGCGTCGTGGAGATCGGTCCGGCCAGCCTGCCACGCCGGCGCGAGGCCGCACAACAGGCCGGCCGCGCCTGCAATCACGAAATTGAACAGGCCGACTGCCGCGTTGATCGACAGATCGGCTGCCTGGGGCAGCGTCGCGGGCGCAATCCACGTCAGAGCGGCGATTCCCCATCGCGCCAGCGCGAGACCAAGCGCTCCGCCGAGCATCGCGATGAGCGCGCTCTCGGTGAGCAGCTGCCTGAGCAGACGGCTCCCACCGGCGCCCAGAGCTGCGCGCACCGCGAACTCGCGCTCTCTGGCCGACGATCGCACCAGCAGCAGGTTGCCGATGTTGGCGCACGCCATCACCAGGACGAATCCGACCAATCCGAGCAGCAGGAGCAGCGGTGTCCGCACGTCTCCGACCGTCTGCTCGCGAAGTGACAGCACCCGTACGCCCACCCCGGTATTGGAGGCGGGGTACTGGCGGCTGAGCCTTGCCGCAATCCCATCGAGTTCCGCCTGCGCCTGCCCGATCGTCACCTGGGGTTTGAGTCGCGCCAGAACGCGCAGGAAATGGCTGCCGTGATTGGTGGCCTGATCACTCGTAAGCGCGATCGGAACCCAGAGGCGATCGTCCGGATCGGGAAACGCAAAGCCGCGAGGCATGACGCCGACGACCTGATAGGGCGCATCGTCCAGATGAATCGTTCGTCCAACAATCGAGCGATCGGCGCCGAAGACTTCGGCCCATAACCCGTATCCAAGGACCGCGACGCTCGGACCGCCCTCCTGATCTTCGTCTTCGGTGAACGTCCGGCCGAGCGCCGGGTCAACGCCGAGCGCCGGAAAGAAGTTCGCCGAGACCGCTTCACCGCTTACGCGTACCGGTTCGCCTGCTCCCGTCAGGTTCCACGCGCGGAAGCCGATCGCCGCCATCGCGCTGAACGCCGTGCTCTGCCGTTTCCAGTCGTTGAAGTTGCCGGGCGCCGGCGTGTTCTGATCGTTCTTGTACGCCGGCAGATTGACGTTTTCCCAGACCATCGCGAGCTGCTCGGCGTGCGGATACGGTAGCGGCCGCAGCAGAACTGCTTCCACGACGGAGAAGATGGCGGTGTTCGCGCCAACGCCGAGAGCGAGCGTTAGCGCCGCCACGGCCGTGAAGCCGGGATGCCTGCCGAGCATGCGCAGGCCGTAGCGCGCGTCGCGCAGGAGGTCCTCCACTCGAGCCCGGAGCGACATCTCGTGGATTTCCTCGGTGATCTGCAGCTGGTTGCCCAGCGCCCGCCGCGCCGCCAGGCGTGCTTCCTCGACGCCGAGGCCCCGTTCGCGATGTTCCTCGGCCTCGATCTCCAGATGGACCCGCAGCTCGCGATCGATGTCGTCGTCTCTCATCTCATGCCCGTTGTGCTCGTTTCGAGCCTCGTGGCGCTCGTGTCAGGCCCTTGATGCCGTAAGCACCGCGCCGATGGCGCGCGTCAGGCGCTGCCACTTCGTCTCTTCGGCCTCGAGCTGCTTCCGGCCGAGGGCCGTGAGCCGGTAGTACTTGCACTCCCGCCTCTGTCGTCCGAGCGTCTCCCACTTCGCCGTCACCCACTTCTTTCGTTCTAGCCGGTGGAGCGCCGGGTACAGGGAGCCGTGCTCGAGGCGAAGGACGTCGTCGGTCGTCCGCTGGATATGCCGGGCGATTTCGTGGCCGTGCGCCGGGCCGAAGATCAGAGTACGCAGGATCAGCAGGTCGAGCGTCCCCTGCAGCAGCTCGGTGCGATCGGTCTCTCGTGGCATGGGTAGAGATCCTACCCTCTCGTCGGTAGATTGTCGACCCTATCCCGGTTGTTCCTGGTAAAAGAACTCGGTCCAGGCCTTCGAGGGGCTGTTTTGGCCCATCGCACATCCGAAGCAATGAGCGCTGGGACAGAAGGCGCTGGAGATCGCACTCGAGAGCGGTTTTGTGTTTATGTCATCCACAGGACCGCGTGGTTGTTTCCCGCGGCGGTGGCCTGCCTGACTGCCCAGCCACGATCGTTAATCGCCAAGCGCGCCGGTTGTCGGGTCCCGCCAACGTCCTGAGCTCCACGAGGGTTCCTCGCCCCAGATCGGCCGGTCGTTGTCTCGAGTGCCAGACGGTTTGCTGGCCTTCCGACATTGAAGGGCGCCCCTCCGATAAACCGAAACCCGGATGAAGCGCGCGGATGGTGAGCCGAATTCAGCGATAACGACCAGACGCGCGACACCGGTCTCGTGCACGGTTTTGCGAGTCCTGATGACGGTTTTCCGTTGGGCGGTGGAACGAGTTCGCTCGGCGCCTTTAAGAAGACATTGTTGAGGTAGACAAACTGGTTCGTCCCAGTGCCGGACGACCCGAGCGTCGTCCACCCGGCACCGGTCATGTCGTCCATTCGCACGAGGCGGTGATTCCCGCCGTACAGAGCTGGAAAACGTGAAACACGTCGTACAGCCCGAGCGCCGACGAGGCCACCGACGCCGCGGGAGTGACCGCTGTCTTGCAACGCGCTATTCACACCGCCCCTGGCTCAACACGGCGTGTCGATCAGCGTATTGAAGCCGCGGCGCGGCAAAAGTCGGGCTTGGAACGACAGCATCGCTCGTCGAGCGAGACCCTGCCTGCGTAGCAGCGATCGTCGTGTCCGCCGCTGGCGGGACGACGGCCCGCAGCTACAGCGAACCAGGCGCCGGTCCTGGGCGCTAAAAGCTACGCGGCCTCGTGGTAGTAGAACTTGAGCACGCCGCCGAGGCGCTCACGGCGCTTGATCTCGCCTGTGTGAACCCTATCGCGCGGTGCAAATACTCCCATCCTTCATCGTGCCTCGCGCTGATATTCGTGCTGGAACTCGCCGAGACGATCGCAACGTTCTACCGCCGTTGGTACCATGTCGATCCCAGGTTTCAATCGGCGGTCGACCGTTCGGCGGCCACAGATCCAAGATGCGGTGAGGCCGCCGCCTGTCGGTGGAGCTCGGCGCGGTCGGCCTTAATCCGACTCCCTTGTTCCGACAGACTTATTGCCCGCCAGGCCGCTGGTCGACCTGGTAATAATGGACCTGGCCTTCCTTGCTCCGCGGCGTCATTGCCATGCGTATGCTTTTGCCGGTGTTCGGGCAACTGGTGGCACGGTGCCAACGTTCTTCATTGGCATTGATCACGTCGCCCAGTTCGCCATGGACCACCCCGACGCCGGAGATCAGCGCACAGACATTGCCGTAAACATTGATCCAGAGCTCTACCATGTTGGCGTGCCAGTGGCCCCAGTTGGAGACGGGCGGCAGCTCCGCGAGGTTCGTTCCGATGTTCAAGTTGGAGGAGGTGTGGCCGTCATACAGGAAGCGCTCACCCGTGCGTCTCGAATCGCCATACTCTGTAACATTGAAGAACGGTACATTGAATGAGTCGTAGCCGCCGGTCGAGGTGATCTTGGTCTTGATATATTTGTAGCCGGGAACCGGGGTTGGCGTTTCGCTTTCCGGATAAGACGGCACCTGCCCGGCAGGCGTGTTGCGGTAATACACAACTGGCTCGGTGCCGACAGTTTCCATGCAGTAGGACAGGCGTGGTGCCACGTTAAACGCCCAACCCTTCGACAAGACCTTGGGCTCCTGGCCGTCGATGGTCATCGTCAGAGCCCCGCTATAGACCCAGCCGAAGACGCGGTCATCGGCGTAGAACATGCACTTGGCCTTGTCTCCAGGCGCCATCTGGACGTAACGACCGTCGAAGTCGCGCGTCAGAACCACCTTCTCTTCCCAGCGCGCCTGTCCCTGATGTGACTTGAGAATGTCGGCGATATGCCAGATCGGCTTGTTGACTCCCGTGTAGGGCGTTTCCGGCGTCTTCTGGGCCGCCCACACAATGCGTT
>JBPYEE010000438.1:0-5783 GCA_051985095.1 Vicinamibacterales bacterium
GCACATGGAATGAATCGTAGCCGCCCGTCGACGTGATCTTGGTCTTGACATACGTGTACCCGGGTATGGGCGTCGGCGTTTCACTTTCCGGATAAGACGGCACCTGCCCGGCGGGCGTGTTGCGATAATACACAACCGGTTCAGTGCCGACAGTCTCCATGCAGTAGGACAAGCGTGGTGCCACGTTGAACGCCCAGCCCTTCGACAAGACCCTGGGCTCCTGGCCGTCGATAGTCATTTTCACAGCACCGCTGTAGATCCAGCCAAAGACGCGGTCGTCAGCATAGAACATGCATTTGGCCTTGTCGCCCGTGGCCATCTGGACGTAACGACCATCGAAGTCGCGCGTCAGAACCACTTTCTCTTCCCAGCGTGCCTGTCCCTGATGCGACTTGAGAATGTCGGCGATATGCCAGATCGGCTTGTTGACTCCCGTATATGGCGTTTCCGGCGTCTTCTGAGCGGCCCAGACAATGCGCTCCGGGCCGTTTTCGCCGCCAGCGGCCTGAGACCACCAATTCGTCTGGGGCCCACGGGCGGGGGCCGCCGCCGGGACAGCAGGGGCCGGGGTCTGGGCAAAGGCGGGCGGGGCAGCGAAAGCCATCGCCAGTGTGATCCACGTGTTGAGTGATTTCACGGGAGCCTCCTGCCGTTATGCTACAGAGAAACGGCACTGATGTTACGCGGCGCGTGTGCTTCGCCCATATTCCGACCGCCCTGCTGATCATCTCAACCAGTCACGTGGCCGCCGAACGCAGTGTTCAGCCTTCCGCCGACGTTGGCGACTCGAATTGCAGACGAAGGGAGACTCCGAACCTTAGGAGAACTTGAGCACGGCCGCAGAGGCGCTCACGACACGTGATCTGTCCCGTTCCGATCACGATGGTCTTGGGCGCGATGAGGTCGTTGCCCAGCCTCGGTGCGAACGGTCTTCATGACCGTGATGCAGAAATGCTCGGACGACAGCTCGGAGGTGCCGTACCCCGAGGAGCACCATTCGCCCGGCGGGTCCGGAGAGAATGGCAGCCACGTGGCCTTGAGAGGCATGTCGGGCATGAATGAACCCTCTGAGACCCTTCATGGTATAGACGACCTGCAGCATGCAGCCGTCTACTGTGCCGTGCGCAGCGCGTCAAGCGGATTGGCGCGCGATGCGCGCAGCGTCGGCAGCGCGCTCGCCAGCAGAGTCACGACTAGAATCAGCAACGCGACGGCGGCGTACACCAGCGGATCGCGTCCACCGACTCCAAAGAGCTCGGCCGAGAGTAGGCGGCTGACGGCCAGGGCGGCGGCCGCACCCCAGACGATGCCGATCACGGTGACGCGCAGGCTTTGCCCGAGGACGAGCTGCATCAGATCGCGCGACCGCGCGCCGATTGCGGCCCGGATGCCGAGTTCCTGCCGGCGCTCGGCGACAGAGTAGCTGATGAGGCCGTACAAGCCGATCGCCGCCAATGCGAGAGCGGACGCGGCAAACGCCCCAATCACGCTGCCGGTGAGTTGCTGCGGGCGCGCGCTGGCCGCGACGATGTCGTTGGCGGATTTGACATCGATCACGGGGAGTGCCGAATCGAGACCTGCAACGGCCGCGCGAATCAGCTTCATCACTTCGCTCGCGGCACGCGTCGTCCGCACGATGATGTGCATGTCCGAGTTGGGCCGTTGGGCCCGTGAGATATAAATGGCGGCTTTGGGCTGCTCGTCGAGACCACCCTCACGGACGTCGGCGACGACGCCGACGACGCTCTGCGTCCCGTTGATCCCCCATGAGAACGCGACGTTCTGTCCAATGGGATCGCCCTCGAGCCACATGCGCGCGAACGTCTCGTTCACCACGACGACGGGTTGACTGCCCAGCAGGTCAGACGGCTGGAAGAACCGGCCGCGGACGAGCCGCGCCTTCAAGACGTCGAAGTAGTTCATCGAGACGATTCGCTGTTCGACATGGGCTGCACCATCCGGGAACCTGGGATTCATGAGCGCGACGCTTCCGTACGTCCCCCCTTCAATTGGAAGATCGCTTGCTAGCGTCACGGCCTGCGGCCCGAAATTTCCAGCCACGCGCTCCGTGAGGCGGTCGAAGAACGCGTCCTGCGCCTCGCCCGCAGCATAACGCGTCGAAGGCAGCCACAGGCGCGCGGTGATCAAGTCGTTGGGCGCGAACCCCTTCGAAACGTTCACGAGGCGGAGGTAGCTGTCAGCGAGCAGCGCCGCCGCGACGAGCAGCACGAAGGACAGCGCGATCTCGCCCACCATGAGTGTCCGCCGGACAGGCTCGCGAGACACGTGTTCCACCGAACCTCGCGCGCCGCTCAGGCCGGCGATGACGTCACGCCGCAAGGCGCGTAGCGACGGTGTCATGCCAAAAAAGAGACCAGAGACGAGAGCCAGACCACAAGCGACAGCGAGCACCCGTCCGTCGATTGCCGTCGTCGCCACGCGAGGAAGGGTTCCCACGAGGATCGTCCGCGCGACGTTCACGATGGCGTACGCGAGACCGATGCCGAAGAGGCCTCCGACCGCGGCGCGCGTCACGCTCTCGACCATCACGAGTGAAACGAGCCGCCCACCATCCGCCCCAAGCGCGGTCCTGACCGCGAACTCGCGCTCGCGGGATGCCGATCGCGCGAGAAGCAGACTGGCAACGTTCCCGCACGTGATCAGCAGAAGCAGCGCAACGGCCGCGAGCAGCAATGCGAGCGGCGCCGCGAGATCGCCGGTGAGCACCGTAGCAAGCGGACGCACGCGGAGGCCGTGCGTCGTCGATCGATCCTTCTTGATCGTGTCCGCGATCACGTCGACGCGGCTGGCTGCCTGGGCCAGCGTCACACCCGGCCGCAGCCGCGCGATACCGTCCAGCTGGTGCAGACCGCGCGGTGCGGTCTTCGGGTCCCGCTGAAGCGGCTCCCAGAAATCCGCGGGCTTGCCGCGAGCCATGTAGTAGGGCGACGGCAGGATCGCGGAAGGCGTCGACGGAAAAACCCCGATGACCAGATAGGACACGCCAGTCAGCATGACCGTGCGGCCGACGATACGTGGATCCGCGCCGAAGTAACTCCGCCACACGTGTTCGCCGAGGATGACGACGTGCGGACCGCCGGACGGTTCGTCCGCCTCGACGAATCCTCGACCCAAGATCGGTCGGAGCCCGAGAAGTCCTGGCACGTCGAGGCTCGCCTGGACTCCCAGAAGCTGCTCCGCGTCACCGATGCCGCTGAGGACTTCACCGCGCGCGCCGTACGCGCCCACGGACTCGAAGACATCGCTGCCGCGATCGCGCCAGTCTATGAACTCGGGATACGAGAGCGCGCCAATATCACGCCCGCTTTGGATGTCGAACAGCTTGACGAGCGATTGCTGGGCGGGATACGGGAGCGGTCGCAAGAGAACCGCGTCCACAACGCTGAAAATGGCAGTCGTCGCGCCCACTCCGAGAGCGACCGTCAACGTGACGACCACAGAGAAGCCGGGAGCCTGGCGGATGGTCCGAAGCGCGTAGCGGAAGTCTTGAAGCATCTCTGCTTGGACGAAGCCGCAGGTCGAACGGTTGGCTAGATGGTGCGCGGCACGGTGGCGGTAACCACGCCGCCTGGCGGCTATTTCACACGCCCGAATCGCACCTTGTCGCTCGATCGGGTTGCCCGCCGCGCCTTCAGCTGGGTCGACGGGCCGAACCGCGCTGTCTAAACTTGACGTCCCTCAACGCGCCAACTAGAGAAAACGCCGAAGGGTTTAGCCCGGCCGCGGCGCCCGGCTGGCTAGACGCATGGCGACCACTCGCGACCGAACAGCAGCCGGCAGTCTTACGCGATCCACTCGAGCGCCAATCTGAGCGGTTCACGTCCGCGTGGACCAGCGCCGTCGCTTGGTCTTTGAGCTGGCTGGGGATACACTCCGCGCGTATGGGTGTGCTGCTGCAAGACGCTGGATTCGCCTGCTGCTCTCCGCGCAAATTTCCTGAATATCCATGCGCAGCGTTTGCGCGAGGCAATGAGATACAGAAGTGGGAAGCCAGATGACTACCGTACTTTACCTGGTGCTGTGGGTAGCGACTGTTTTCAGTGTAGATTTCCTGTTCTTCAGAAATCAGTTCTGGCAGCGGCTGATGCTGAATATCGGAATCGTCTTGGTATTCTCGGCTTCTTTTTCAGATTCCCAAGACCTCCATGTGCAAGGAGGATGGCCCTTCAGACGGCGATTGTCTTGTTCGGTCATCTCGCGGAGAACGTTGGCGGTGTGCAGAGATACGGGCAGTGCATGCCGGCTAAGCAGCTCCTCGGCATCGTTGGAGTCTTTGTAATTGGCAAACATGACTGACCGTCACACAGGCCTGCCGGTGAAGCTCGCGATCAGCCGTGGCCGAGTGGAAATCGTCTCCGTCGGATTCGCGCTGGCGGCGGCCCTGTATACCGTGGCGCGTCCCGCGAAGACGTCTGCCCAGCCGCGGGTGCTGCCGTTCGAATCGGTGCAGACCGATCTCTTCAGCGTCCCCAACTCGTACTCGAATGCCTGGGCCGACTTCGACAACGATGGTCATCTCGATCTGGCGGTGTCGCTCGGCAGCGGCGAAGTGCGTCTGTACCGGAACGACAACGGCACGCTGGTCAGCGTCGGAAAGGAAATGGGGCTGCCACAGGCCGGCGGCGACAGCTACGAGCTGCGCGGCCTGAGCTGGGGCGACTACGACGGCGACGGCTTCGTCGACCTGCTCGGCGGCGCGACGCAGACCGAGCACGTGACGAAAGTGTTCCACAATCTGGGCGGCAAGCGGTTCGTCGATGTCGCGGCCGACCTCGGCCTGACGATTCCCGGCCGGGCGGCGCGGCAAACGAGTTGGGTCGATTATGACAACGACGGCGACCTCGATGTGTACGCGGCCGATCGCCAGGGGAAGAACAAGCTGTTCAGGAACGACGGCGGGAAGTTCACCCAGGTTTTCGCCAACGGGGGACCGACGGTCTTTCGCTCGACGGTCGGGGCCTGCTGGTTCGACATGGACGGTGATGGCGACCTCGATCTGTTCCTGGCGGATCAGTCGGGCGCGGCCGATGCCATGTTCCGGAACGATGGCAACGCGTTCGTCGACCTGGCGCCGCGGCTTGGCATGACCGGTCCGCCGCGCACGAAGGACGAGGGCGGCGTGGGCTGTGCCGTTGGCGACTACGACAACGACGGCCGCCTCGATCTCTTCGTGGCGAACTACGGACACAACCAGCTCTATCACAACAACGGCGACGGCACGTTCACCGATGTGGCTAAACAGCTCGGCGTCGACGTCGAGAACCACGCGGTCAGCGCCGACTGGGGCGACTATGACAACGACGGCTACTTGGATCTCATGGTGATCGCGTACGAAGGGCCAGTCAATCAGCAGCGGCCGACGAACGCGCTCTTCCACAACGAAGGAGGCAAGCGCTTCGTCAACGTGTTGACGAAGGACAGCGCGCTCAACGTCGCCGACCACGGCGTGCAATGGGTTGATTACAACAACGACGGCGGCCTGGATTTGAGCGTGACCCGCGGCTATACCACGACGGGCGGCCACTTCCTCTTCCGCAACACGCTCCCCGAATCCGTGAAGAGGCGCAGCCTGGAAGTGACGGTGCTCGATTCGAAGGGACACTGGACCCGCTTCGGCGCAGAAGTACGGCTCTACGACGCGTCGGGCAAGATTCTCGGCACGCGCCAGGTGTCGACCGGGGGCGGCTACAACAGCCAGAGCGCCATCCCGCTCCACTTCGGTCTCGCGAAGCTGGAGCCGGTTACGGTCGAGGTGACGTTCA
>JBPYEE010000439.1:0-4860 GCA_051985095.1 Vicinamibacterales bacterium
GAAGAAGCGGTGCACGGCTGCGGTGTCGGCGTACGGGGGCCCCGAGACCTGCACTTGCAGCGTGAGCAGGTGTGACGGGTCGAAGCCGGGCGCCACGGCGAACAGGTGCTGCAGGCTGCGCAGCAGCAGGCCGGCGCCAACGAGCAGCACGAGCGCCAGTGCGACCTCGGCCACGACGAGGGCGCGCCGCGCGATCTGATGGCCGCCCGCAATGCGTGAGGGCTGGTCCTGCCAGCCGACCACTCGAAACCCGCGTGAGACCTGCGCGGCGGGCACAAGGCCGATCACGAGCCCGATGAACGTCGTCACGGCGATCGCAAAGATCAGCACCGGCAGGTCGACGCCGATCGCGGCGGCGCGCGGCAGCCCCGGGGGACTGAGCGCGACGAGCGCGCGTACGCCGCCCACGGCAACCGCCATCCCGGCGGTGCCACCAATCGACGCCAACAGGAGGCTCTCGGTCACGAGCTGGCGGATGACGCGGGATCGTCCCGCGCCGAGCGCCACGCGCATCGCGAATTCGCCGCGCCGCTCAGCCGCGCGCGCGAGCAGCAGGTTGGTCACGTTGACGCCCGCGATGGTCAGCAGCAGGACGACGGCGCCGAAGATCGCCAGCAGCGTGGGTCTCACACCGCGCGTCACGTCCTCCTGCAGTGTATTGACCGCCAGTCCACGCGCCAGCGATGCCCAGGGCATTCGCCGAAACCCGGCGACGGGCGCGCGCGCAATCGTCTCGAGCTCCCGGCGCGCACCCTCGAGCGACACGCCCGGGCGCAGCCGCCCGATCATGCGCAGGTGGTGCCCCCACTCCCGCCCGTCCGTCGGCAGCGAGACATCGTATTGCAGCGGTGCGAAGACCTCCGCTCCTGCAGCGAGGACATTGTCAAACGGCGCCGGCAGCACGCCGACGATGGTGAACAGATTGCCGTTGAGGGCCGCCGGCCGCCCGATGATCGCGCGATCGCCGCCGAACCGCCGGCGCCACAAGCCGTTGCTGATGATGACCACGTTGGGACCGTTGACGACGTCCTCGCGGCGATCGAAGCTGCGCCCGAGCTCGGGTGAAACGCCCAGGACGCGGAAGTAGTCGGCGCTGACCCGCGCACCGTCGAGGCGCTCCGGTTGCGCATCGCCGGTGAGGGTGGGCTGCCACGGCTTGAACGTCGCGAGGCTCTCGAAGCCCCGGCTGCGCTCGGCAATCTCGCGGAAGGTGCCGAAGGCGACCGCGAGCGGTGTGTAGTCGTCGCGGTAGTCCCAAATCGTCACGATACGGCGGGGCTGCGGATACGGGAGCGACTCGAACAGGATCGGGGTAACGGCGCTGAAAATCGCCGTCGTCGCCCCGATACCCACGGCGAGCGTCACGACGCTGACGATCGTGAAACTCGGCGCCGCGCGCAGGCGCCGCCAGGCGTAACGAACGTCGCCGACGGTCGCCGTCACGTGGTGTTCCCACGACGAGGCGCGGACCTGCTCCCGAATGACGAGCGCGTTGCCGACGTCCATGCGCGCGGCGCGCGCGGCGGCCTCCGGTGCGAGGCCGGCGTTCACATACGCGTCGGCGGCTTCCTCGACATAATGCTGCACCTCTTCATCCAGTTCCCGGTCGGCGCGCGAGGGATGAATCAGGACGTGCAGGCCGCGCGTGAAGTGGCGCCAGAGGGACATTCGGCTATCCCTCGGCCTTCAGCAGCCGCGCCACGGCGCCGGCCCGGCGATTCCAGTCCGCTGTCTCGTGGTCGAGCTGCCGGCGGCCGGCCCGCGTCAGGCTGTAGATGCGCGCGCGCCGCGAGTTTTCCGTCTGACGCCACGCCGCATCGATCCACCCGGCCCGTTCCAGCCGCTGCAGCGCCGTCAGCAGGGAGCCCGGATTCACCTTGAACACCCCGCGCGACACCTGTTCGACGCGCCGGGCGATCCCGAAGCCATGCATCGGCTCGAGGCTGAGCGTCTTCAGAATGAGCAGATCCAGGGTGCCCTGAATGACATCGGTGGTCGGCTTTGTCACGCACCAAGCCTACACGGGCTCATCTTGATTGTCAAGATGTGACGGGCAAGTTGAAGCCGGCCGGTCGCTTCCTGACGCTAACGCTGAAACGCGTACGAGACTTTGATGAAGAGCTGCCGATCGAGCGGCTCGAGACGGTTGAGATCCGACAGCTCGCGGTCGTCGCCGTATCCGATGAACAGCACCGACTGCCAGTTGATCTTGTAGGCGAACAGCGCCGAGCCGCCAAAGTCCCCCGAGCGGGCGGTGACCGACGAGATGTACAGCCGCGGGTCGCGCGTCGTGCTGACATACTGGCCGATGCCGCGGACGAATAACCGCGACGTGAAGGTGTAGGTTCCCTTCACGCGCTGCACCTGCTGGGTGAAGAGGGGCACGTCGCGGCCGACGGCATCGGTCACGTGCAGCCAGCGGACGTTCTGCACCAGATCGAGCGCGAGATGGTCCGTCGCCTGCAGCGTCGCGTTTGCGTTGATCGTGATGCCGCGCGCGGGCCGCGCATTGTCAAAGTCGATATCCTGCCCGAGGGTCCCGTTCACCGCGACCAGGGCGATTTTCCGGGAAGGACTGAACTGCGCGGTGTAGCCGAACTGCCTGCGCTCGATGACCGGACCACCCTCCCCGGCGCGCGTCCGATTGTCGATGTAGCGAAGCTGCATGAAGCCGTTCCACCGCGTATCGAGGCCGACGCCCGGCTCGACGTCGCGCGTGATGACCGCACCGGAGGGCTCCGTCTGGTAGTCGACCTGCAGGAACGTCCGCTCCCGCGTCACCAGGCCCGTCGGATACATCTGCCAGCCGGTCGCCGCCGACACTTCGCGATACCCCACCTGCGGGATGAAGCCGGTATCGGCGCGGAATCCGCTGCCGACATCCGCATATTTGGCGTACCAGTCGAGATGCCTGGTGTTGTGATTCCAGTAGGTCTGGAACGCACTGCCCCGCAGCAGATCTCCAGTCCACGCGTCGGCGAGGTCGGGCCGATTCGGCGTGCGCGTATCGCTGTACAGCCACTGGCCCGTCACCACGTCGGAGGCCGACGGCCGCCATTGAAAATCCGGGCCCACGACGCGATTGTGCGACCCGCCATCCTTCGCCTCGCGATCGGTCACGATCACGCCGACAAAGGACAAGCCCATGTCGCGCTTCGCCCGGGCGACGAACACAGTCGACGCGAAATCCTGCGGGGCGGTCGACGAGGCGTTCGGTCCCGGCAGGATCGCGGTGCCACCGCCGGCGTCTTCGGTCACGAGCGCCGTATAGCGGATACCACCTTCCTTCCCGGTGACACGCCCGCCCCAGTCGGGCGCGGTGATCGTCCGCGTGTACACCGCCTGAAAGGGGGTCTGAAAGAGATCGACGCCCTCCAGAAAGAACGGGCGCTTTTCAGGGTAGAAGAGTGCGAATCGCTCGTTCGCCGAAATCTGGGCGGTGTCGGATTCAACCTGGGAGAAATCGGGCTTGACGGCCAGATCCAGCGCGTTGTTTGCGTTCGGCGTGTACTTCAGATCGAGGCCGACGTGCGATCGGAGATCGCTGACGAGCGGCTGGGTGAGGTCGTCGCCCGCCCGCTGTGCTTTCTCTGCGCTGTTCACGTACGGCGCCGCAACGATGTGTCCACCCGCCGGCAGGTGCTCGAGACCGACGAGACGATTTTCGCGGCAGACGAGGCAGTTACTGTTCCGCGGCAGCCGCGCCGAGAAGAACTGGTAGCGAAACCGCCGCGGATAGTTGCGAAACAGGATAATGCCCCACGTCTGCGGATCGATGTTCCGGTAGCGCAGGCTCGAAAAGGGAATCCGCATCTCGAGCGTCCAGCCGTGGTTGGTGATCCGGGCGGCCGAGTCCCAGAAAAAGTCCGGTGACGCGTTTTCGCCCGAGGCATCGTCGGTCACCGCGTCGAACTGGACGTTTCGCGGCGTGACGAAGAACTCGACGGCGGTGCGCCCGGTGTTCAGCGGATCGATGAAGATGCCGCCGAAATCGGTGCTGTTGCCGTTGACGTTGTCGTGATCGCCGAGCGGTGCCCGGATCGCCGATGGTTGGGGATCCTCGAACTCGAAGCCGACGTACAAGAAGCGATCGTCGAAGGTCAGGAAGCCGACGTTTCTGACCGGTGGCTCGTTATTGTCGCCGGGCTGCACTTCGTACCATTTGTCGATGCGCGTCGCCGTGCGCCACGCCTCGTCGCTCAGGTCTCCGTCGATCCGAATCGCGCTGGTCGCCCGTGAAATGCGGAGGGTCTCCCCGGCGAGCGACGACTGGGCCGCGGCGCGTCCCGGGATGCCGATTGCCAGAGCCAGTATCGCGCACCCGCCCCAGGTCTTCATGCGAGGCTTAGACGCCGCCCGCGGGGCGTAAGTTTTGCTCCCCGAGGCTCTGCCGTGTAGGCTTAGGTTCCGGCGATCGCAGGATCGCGCGTCCCGCTTTCGAGCACTCGACCGGTCCCACGCAATCAATTCGTCGAGCCTCTCGTGTGGACGAGAAAGGGCGCCGCTGTGAGAGTTGTTCCGCTGATCCCCCTGTCTCTGCTCGCCGCGCTCGCCGTCGTGCCGCGCGCTGCCGCCCAGGGACAGCCGCCGCCACAGACCTCGAGCGCGCCGCCGCCGCTCTCGAGCGCGCCACCGCGCGCGAGTTCGCTGCAGATGTCACGGACGCTGCAGACCTTCTCGGGTGGCGCGCCAGCCGGAACAGGGACCGAGGCCGGAGTGCCGCAAACGTTCCTCGGCGGGGTGCCGGCGGGGACCCCCACCGGCGAGACGATCACGATCACGGTCATCGACGCCGTCCGGCGCGCGCTCAATCGTAACCTAGGCGTCATCACCGCCAACGAAGAGATCGGCCGCTCGCAG
>JBPYEE010000440.1:0-2314 GCA_051985095.1 Vicinamibacterales bacterium
GTGACTGGTTTCTCGCTGGTCAGGCACACGCCTCTTTCCGGCTGCGTGAATCCGCCACTTTTCGAGGGATCGGACTTCGGCGGCGTTTTCACACAGGACGGGCCCAGCTCGTTTCGTTCGAGGGAATTGACAGGTCTGTGAGGCGTGAGACATAATTGTCTCACACGTGCCGGTAACCGCAACCATTCGCGAGCTCCGCAACCACTTTCCGAAGATCAGGAGACTGGTCGAACGTGAGGGCGAAGTCCTCGTGACGGATCAGGGCACGCCGAAGTATCGGCTCACACGCTATACGCCCGGCCCTCGGAAGCCCGCACCGGCTCCCAAGGACTACCTCAAACGGCTGCGCCGCCATCAGCCGCGGGCGCTTGGCGCGGACGCCGCTAGGGCACTGCACGACGCGAACCGTGGCGACCGCTGAACGGACCTACGTTGACCCCAGCGCGCTGCTGAAGCTCTACATCCATGAACCGGAATCGGCAGCGATGAGTCGCTGGCGCGCGCGCAAAAGGCGCGCCTTGCCGATCACCGAGCATGGCCATCTCGAAATCGTCAATGGAATCTGTATGGCCGAATTTCGGAACGCGATCAACCACGATGCCATGACCGACGCCCTCGCCTCCTTCGAGGAGGACGTGGTCGAAGGTCGGTATTTCCACGTGGACGTCCTTTGGCGAGCGACGCTCCGAAGGGCGACTGAGATCAGTCGGACGCACACCTCGAAGTTCGGTTGCCGCACGCTCGACATCCTGCACGTGGCGTCGGCCATGGAGTTGGGACTTCGGTCATTCGTCACATTCGATCGTCGTCAGCAACAACTCGCGCGAGCGGCGGGCTTACAAGTCGTCTCGCCGAGATCCTGAAATCCGGGCGTACTGGGCAGCGAAAGCGCCGAGCTGTCCACGCGGACATTCTGCGCTTTTCCGCGCGAGTTGACGTCAGCCGGCGGAGCATCTCACCTCGGTGGGCTGCCGCCCTTAATGTCCTCGAACAGTTGAGCGGCGTGCGGCTGGTCGTGATCGCACATCGTCGTCGCCTTGAAGCGCTTCCGCACCTGCGCTTTCAATCCGTCTTCCAGTATCAAGCGGATCACGCGTTTCCGACTGACGTGCTCGTGTTGCTCGATCAGATCCTCTGAACGCGCGGACTGCGGTAACCCTGACGGCTGGCGTCGAACGACGCACGGACCAGCACGCGCAATCGATGGTCGATTTGTGTGTGCGTCGAGTCGAGTCGGGACGGCTGACGCCGGCCATGAACTCATTAGAGAACCGTCGTCGTGCTCGTCGTGTCGATCTGGTTGATCCTGTTCGGGCCATCGTATCCGCTTTTCGGAAGATGTCCACCGGATCAAGCCCGGTTTAGTACACTGCGACCTCAGCCTATTGCTGTGGCCGTCGGACCGGCAGACGATCTCCAAGGCGCAAGTCGGTGTCTACGACAGGCGGTGTCTGTCAAGTGGTGGAAAAGTTTCGCATCATCAACCGGCATCGTGATCCGATCTACGCGGCCTTCTCCACCTCCTTCATGTCCTTGGACCCGTCGAGGGTTCGCAGTTTAATCTGGCCACTGCGAAGCAACCCGAACAGCAGCAGCAACACCGCATCCTGACAAGGGAGACTCGCCTGTGTTTTGGTACGGCGTCGAAATTCCTCATTGATCCGCTCAAGGGCGTTGGTGGTACGTAACGCCTTCCATTGCGACGCTGGAAAGCGCAGGAAGGTGAACAATTCGTCGCCGGCTTCCTCGAAACTCTTCATCACCTCCGGACATCGCAGCCGCCATTTCTTCATGAACCGCGCGCCTGCTCGATCGCCGTCACTGTCTCTCCGTAGATCATCCGGCGGTACTCTTCCGTGAGTTCTTCGCGCAGCCGCGCCGGTGCCGCGGCTTGCAGGTTCCTTAGTTTGTGTTGAGTACACCGTTGGATCTGAATCGCGGGCCATTGCGATCGCAGCGCCGCCGTCAGCCCCGGGTTCCCATCCACGACCGCCAACCTGGGCCGTCTCACGTGCCGGGCCGTGAGGCTGGTCACCACCTCGCTCCAACTCGTGGCACTCTCTTCTCCGACCAACCGCATCTCGAGCACGACTCGCTCGCCGCTGGCACGGACGCCCAGCGTGACCAGTACCGGCACGCGTTCGCGCCGTCCCCCGATGCGCACCTTCGGGTACCAGCCGTCCATGAACAGATAGCCAATATCCTCATCAGCCAAATCGCGGGTGCGCCAGGTCTCGAAATCGTCGCGCAACCGGCCGACCAACCGAGACACCGCGTCCTTGGACAAGGGGCCGCCTCGCAAGAGCGGCGCTAA
>JBPYEE010000441.1:0-3640 GCA_051985095.1 Vicinamibacterales bacterium
GGGCGGGGTGTCGGTGTTCGACTTCACCGACGCCGCCCGGCCCGTCGAGATCGGCTTCTTCGATCGCGGTCCGATCGACGCCACGGAGCTGCACACGGGCGGCTACTGGTCGGCATACTGGTACAACGGCGTCATCTACGGGTCGGAGATTGCCCGCGGCCTCGACGTGTTCCGGCTGCTGCCCAGCGAGTACCTGACGCAGCACGAGATCGACGCGGCGACACAGGTGCATGTCGACGAACAGAACACACAGGAGCAGACGAAGATTACCTGGCCGGCGACCAACGAGGTCGCCCTCGCGTACGTCGATCAGCTGATGCGGACCAACGCCATTCGTCAGGATCGCGCGCGCGCGGTGACGGCGGCGCTCGACAAGTCGGATGCGCAGCAGCTCCTCGCGCTCGCGAGCCAGATCGGCCGCGACGCGGGCGCCGCCAGGGGCCGGGATGCGCAGCGGCTGAAGTCGTTGGCCGACACTCTGAAGGCCCGCGCCGCGAAACTGCGGTCCTCGTGAAGCGGCTCGCGTCCGCGTCGATCGTCGCTCTGGCGGCCTTCGCCGCGTCCGCGACGCCCTTCGCCGTCACGCGGATGCCGTCGGCGGACGGTCAGTACTGGGATATCCAGGACACGTCCACCTGGGCGCAGGACAGCGGCGGCATCGCCACCGGCGGTCGCGCCAATCCGTTCAACGGGTTCGGCTACCTGAAGCTCGCGCCCAATCGCTACCTCCGCGGCTTCGGCCTCGCGTATGACGGCGGCGAACGCGTCGATTCGATCACGCCGGTCGTTGCCGACGGGATCGTCGTCGAGCGCGCGATTTTTGCGCCGAAAGAAACCGACTACCTGCGCTACGTCGACAGCTTCACGAACGCAACGGACCAGCCCCAGACGATTCGCGTCGCCTGGGGCGGCGCCGCCGGCGCGTACGAGGATGGCGGACGGGTCACGGTGGCGACCACGTCAAACGGCGACCGAAGGATTGACCTGACCGACAGCTTCGTCACCGTCATGCAGAACGTCGGGAAGGTGGCGGACCCCTTCAAGGGACCCTCGGGCCACGGGCCGTCGGCACATGTGCTGGGGACGAGAACGGCGGGTCTTCTGACCCGCGTCGGCGACATGTACGCCGATCCCTTTACCGATCCGTGGCCGGGCTTCGATCCGGCACACATCGGATACGTGTTTACTCTGCGTGTTGATCCGCACGAGACGGTGTCGCTGATGACCTTCGTAGTGAAAGGGCTGAGCGAGACCTACGATCCGCGGGGCGGATTCCCCATCCCGCTGACCGATGCGCTGATCGCGCCGAAGCATCAGCCGCCCTGGGGCCGAAACGGGGAACCGGTTTCCGTTCCACCTGCCGGGTCCGAAATTGCGCGAGTCACCGACATCGCGCGTCGGTTGGTTGCGGCGCCGGATCTCCGAGGATTGACGCCACGCCAGCAGGCGCAGATTCGCAACTGGACCCTCGCCGGCGCCGCGGCGCGTTCCACGGCGAAGTTTTCGGTTGTCGAGCAGACGGTGCCGCAACTGCAGGAGGCGATGGCGCGCGGCACGACGAGCTCGGAAGAGATCGTCGGCGAGTATCTGCGCCGCCTCGCGCTGCAGGACCCGACCTACAAGTCGATGCTGGCGCTCAACCGGCACGTCATCGCGGAGGCGCGCGCGCTCGATGCCGAACGCGCGAGCGGGCACGTGCGCGGCCCCTTCCACGGCATTCCCGTTGCCTTCAAGGACAACATTGACGTGCTCGGTCTACCGACGACCGGCGGGTCCCTGGCTCTCGTCGATCATCGCCCGCGCCTCGATTCGCGTGTGGCGGCGGGGATGCGCCGCGCCGGCGCGGTCGTGCTCGGCAAGGCGAACCTCGACGAGTTCCCGTTTGGCGATTTCGGCATCAGCAGCGTGGCGGGCACGACGGGCAACGCCTTCAATCCGACGCTCAGCACGGCGGGCTCGAGCAGCGGCAGCGCGACCGCCGTGTCACGCAGTTTCGTGACAATCGCGTTCGGGACCGATACCTGCAACTCGCTGTCGAACCCGGCGGCCTTTGCGTCGCTTGCCACGATTCGGACGACGCGCGGCTTCACGAGCCGGGCAGGCGTCATGCCGCTCAATACCTACAACGATGCGGTCGGGCCGTTGGCCAAGTCGGTCCGCGAGCTGGCGCTCGCGCTCGATGCGGTCACCGGCGCCGATCCGGAAGATCCGGTGACGAGCGAAGCGGACCGCCACCTGGCGGGATCCTTTGCGACGCCCCTCGAGACCGCATCGCTGCGAGGTGTCCGCATCGGCGTGCTGCCGCAGCTCTTCGTCGGCGTGACCGGCGAGCGGGAAGCGTCGGGTCTGATGCAGGCGGTTATCGCTGAGCTGGGCGGCGCAGGCGCCCGCGTGACCGATGTCAGGATTCCGGATCTGGATGCACGGTATCGGGCCGCACGCGGCAGCGCGCCTGGCTCGCTGAAGGCGGGCTGGACGGCCTACCTGGCGCGCGGCGCGTCAGCGGGTGAGAAGGTCCTGACGCTCGAGGATCTGCTCGCGTCGGGCAAGCTCGCGCCCGACAGCGCACGCCGCTTCCAGGACGCGCTGCAGCCGACGCCGTCGGGCGACGCGCTCGAGGCCGCCACCGCGGGCTTCTACCAGGCTCGGGAGGGTTTCCGGGCGTTGTTCGTCGAGGCCATGCAGCAACACGAGCTCGACGCGCTGCTCTATCCGGCCAACCAGGCACGCCCGCATACGCACGAAGGGGGACTGGAGCGCTACGGCGGCGAGCCCGGCACCTGCGAAGAAAGCGCGATGACAGGTCTGCCGCAGGTCACTGTGCCCGCCGGGTTCCTGGGCGGCCGCTATCCGTTCGGCGTGTCGTTTCTCGGGCCGCTCTGGTCCGATGGGCGGTTGCTGGCGATTGCGTACGCGTACGAACAGGCGACGCATCACCGTCGGCCGCCGCCGTGAACGATCGGCAGGATTCGCCGCGCCGCGTGCTTGGTGTCCGGTGCGTTCAGGTGCTAACGTACACCCCGCAATGATTCAACTGTGGCTGATGTTAACTCTGGCGCAGCCGCCGATTGTCCAACCCGGCGCACCCGGCGAGCCGAGCAAAGTGATTACCCCCGATGAGGCGCGGGACCTGTCGCACGTGCAATACGTCGGCGCCGACATCAAATTCATGCAGGGCATGATCGGCCATCACACGCAGGCGATCGAGATGACGAACCTCCTGGCGACGCGCACCGCCAGCGCCGACATGAAAAAGCTCGCGCAGCGAATCGAGATCTCGCAGCTCGACGAGATCAAAATGATGCAGGAGTGGCTCCGCGATCGCGGTCAGCAGGTGCCGACCGGCAAAGAGCATCACACCCACGGCACGGCGCTCATGCCTGGTATGTTGACCGAAGACGAGATGACCCAGCTCGGGGCGCTCAAAGGCAAGGCGTTCGACAAGTCGTTTCTCGAATCGATGATCAAGCACCACCAGGGCGCGCTCACGATGGTGCAGGACCTGCTCGAGACGCCTGGCGCCGCGCAGGATTCGACCATCTTTGGCTTCGCGTCGGACGTCGAGGCGGACCAGAGTGCCGAAATCGCGCGCATGGCCGGCATGTTGAGGGAGGTCAAATGAGACCGACGGTGCAGGGTG
>JBPYEE010000442.1:0-3785 GCA_051985095.1 Vicinamibacterales bacterium
CTTGTCGACGCCGTCCGGCGATCGAACGAAGTCGTCTATCGACAGGCGAGGCACAACCCGCAACAAGCAGAGATGGGGACGACGGCCGTGACCGCGTTGATCGATCAATCGATCGCGAGCGTCGCGCACGTTGGAGACAGCCGCGCCTACCTGTGGTACGACCATCGGCTGGTGCGGCTCACCTGCGATCATTCCCTCGTGGGATCCGAAAATGTGTTGATTCGCGCGATCGGCCGTCAACCGGACGTCGACGTCGCCGTGAGCGAGGTGCCGCTGCAACCCGGTGACTATCTGCTCCTGTGCAGTGACGGCTTGACGCGTATGGTGCCGGACGCCGCCCTCGCGGAAGCGATCGGACGACTGGTGAATCCACAGCGCATTTGCGATTACCTGGTCGCGATAGCGAATCATCGCGGCGGAACCGACAACATCACCGTGATCGTTGTCGAGGTCGTCGGCACGTGGTGGCACCGGCTGTCGACCTACTGGCGACGAGACACTGAAGGAGCGCAGGATGTCGCGGTTAATTGTCAAGTCTGACGGCGGCGTTCTACAGGACTGCGCGGTAGGCACGATGGCAACGATCGGACGGAATGCGGACAACACGATCGTGCTTGACGATCCTGCGGCATCCGCTCATCACGCGTGCGTGTGTCGCGACGGCACCGAAGATGTCTTGAAAGATCTCGAGAGTACCAACGGAACCTACGTTAACGACAAACGGGTCAGCCGCCACCGGTTACGCACCGGCGACGTAATCACAATTGGAAAGTACCGGCTGGTGTTTGAGCGGACGAACGACGATGCGCCCACGCGCGAGGCCGCATCACACGCGTGGATGTCGAATCCAGGCGAAACCGTGTTCCTGGACGCAACCAAACATCAGGCCCTTCTGGCGCTGCTGCGCGAGGCCGATGCAGACACGCCGATGGCACCACCTGCCGTTCTGCGCGTGCTCGATGGCGACCGTGCGGAGGCCGAGTATCCGCTCGAGGCGGACACGTCAATTATCGGGCGATGCGATGGAGCCTTGCTGCGTTTGCACGGCTGGTTCACACCAAAGATCGCGGTTGCGATCGCACGCAGCAGCGAGGGCTACGTCGCAACGGCGATGGGCGGCCGCACGCTGATCAATCGCCAACCCTTGAAGGGCCGTTGGACGCTTCAGCATGGTGACCGGCTGGAAGTCAAAGGCCTGACTCTGGAGTTCCGTCTCGCTCAGTAGAGCCAACGCAGATATGTCGCATGATTGGGAAGACGATCGCGCAATATCGCATCGTTGAACAACTCGGCCGTGGCGCCATGGGCGTCGTGTACCGGGCAATCGATGAGGCGCTCGGGCGCGAGGTGGCCATCAAAGTGCTGCACGCCGAGCGCGCGAATGCGCAGCTGACGGCCCTCTTCCGCGCTGAAGCGGGCGCGATCGCCCGGCTGAATCATCCCGCCATCGCCACAGTCTATGAACTGTTTCGTGAGAACAGCGACCTCCTGATGGTGATGGAGTTCGTTCGCGGCGAAACGCTGGAGCAGGTCTGTGCGCGCAGCGGTCCGGTGACGGTCCACGACACCACCTACTACATCGACCAAGTTCTCTGGGGACTCGAACACGCACACCGCGCCGGGGTGGTGCACTGCGATATCAAGCCCGCAAACATCATGGTGTCGGGTGACGGCGCGATCAAGATCACCGATTTCGGCACGGCGCGCGTCTGCGGTGACGAGGGAAGCGCCGCCAGCCACTTGATGGGGACGCCGGCGTACATGGCGCCCGAGCAACTGCTCGGGCAAACCGTCGATGGCCGCGCGGATCTCTATGCGGTCGGCGTCGTCTTCTATCGACTGCTGACGGGCTCGCTGCCGTTTGTCGCCGATACGACACTCGCGATGGCGCGCAAACAGCTATCGGAGCGTCCCGCGCCTCTGCGTCTGCACTGCGAGCGGGTACCCGACTGGTGCGAGCTCGTGGTGCAACGAGCGTTGGCGAAAGCGCCCCGCGAGCGGTTTCGAACCGCTGATCAATTTCGCGACGCCCTGCGAGTCGCTGCCGGATGGACGACCGTTGCGCCGGCGCGACCGCTTGCCATGAGCCCTGGCAATGCGACGACCGCGTCACATTTCGATGCCGATCTGTCGTCCTGGGTAACCGCGGGAACGCGTCCGAATCGATTCGCTCTGAATCGAGCGCGGGCTGAAATTGCCGCGCTGGCGGTGCTGGCCCCGGTGGTAATCGCAGCGCTGCTCTACACAACCAGCATTCCTGAGCCCGTCGGTATCGCGCCGCCGCCCCCGCCGATCGCGACGATCGAGCCCCTCTTGCCGACCCCGCTGCCGTCAGGCCGCCGATCCGGACCGGCCGTACCCGACGTCTTTGGGGCGCCCGCCTCGACAAGAGAGAGCGATCAGCACGAGGTCATGAACAGAAGCAAACGATCGACGGAAGACGCGCCGGCCAACGTCGCGGTAGCTGAAGCCAGCGCGCCGCTTGCTTTCGAAGCGCGGCTGCTCGAACGAAACGGGGCAAACGCTGAGGTTCGCGCGTGTGAAGTCGCGCTCACGAATGACGCGATCACCATCCGCGATGCGAAGCAGCGTGACCTGCGAGTGGTTCCGTACAGCCGCGTCATCTCGATCGGCTACTCGCACGGGCGCGATCCGCTCTGGCGTTCGCCGAACGGACCGATGCCCGTCGCGCACGTAAGCCGCGGCCTTTTCGGCTTCTTCAACGGTGGCCGTCATTGGCTGACACTGCGGACCCGGAGCGCGGACCAGGAGCTGATCGCGTTGCAGTTCGGCACTGACCAGGATGCGGTGCGCGCAATGGCGGCGCTCCAGGCACGGACCGGTCGGCGACCCGAACGGATCGGTCTTGAATCGAGGCCGGACGAACCCAGCTCGCATGTCGGTCTGGCGCTGCGCGACGACATGTGGTCCCCACGGCGATAAGGACCGAGGCCGTACTGCTGAGCGGCTCTTGGAGCCAGTCGGCGAGGCACGTCTGGTACCGGCCTCACTGCGGCACGGTCTGACGGTTCTGAGGCGTGTTGGTCGCTGATTGGACGATGCAGGACTCGTGGTCGCAAGTCTGGGTATCGAGAACTGACGTTCCGCTCGCGTCCCCTGCTCTTCGCGGGCTCGGTCGGCCCCTGCCGCCGTCCCCCGTTGGAACCCGTTCGCTTGCAGGTCCCGTCGATCGAGATCGCTTTGACCGGCTGCGTCCGGCGCGGCGCCCGAAACACATTCCGAACATGCCCGGTTTCGGAGATCTCCGACGCAGCGGGCTCAGGATCTCCGTCCTGACTTGAATCAGTCGTCAGGCCTTGTTCGCCTGGTGTCTCGTGTAAGCGCCGCGCCGGATTTCGCTCGGTTCGGCTCAGCGCCCCTCGACGTAGGCCTGCAACCACCTCAGGATCTGCGGCCACCCGCGATGACTCGTCCGTGAACGTTCCGACGTGAGACCGGAATGTGTCAGGCGAACGTGAGTCAGGCCACCCATTTCCGTGAACTCGACGCGCACCAGCGACTCGGTCGCGTCTCCCTGCCAATCGGGCAGCCAGGTAAATACGAGCAGCCTGGGTCGTTCCACGGCGCGATACTCGCCTTTGACGGTAAAGGGCGATCCATCCTGCCGTGTGCCCCGCATCGCCCACTTGCCCCCGAGCCGCAGATCGGAGTCCACGTGTGTGGTGCGGAAACGCCCGTCGTCGGCGTTCCACCATTTCACGCGTTCGGTCGGGTTGGTAAACGCGTCGAACACGCGAGTGGCGGCTGCGTTGATCGTGATCTCC
>JBPYEE010000443.1:0-22754 GCA_051985095.1 Vicinamibacterales bacterium
CGTCGAGGGTGCGGTCAGGTTCCCGACGTCGAAGACCTTGATGCAATACGAGCCGGCATTCTCCGTCGTCGTGATCTGCGCGGTCGAGCCCGCCACCGCCGACGACGTGGACGTGGTCAGTGTGCACGCGTTGGTGCCGTTCGGCGTCCCGATACCGAGCCCCATCGCAACCGACGATGCGGGATTGAGCGCCGTCAGGGTCACGTTCACCGTTCCGGTCTGCGTCTCGGTGAAGTTGAACACCGCGGCGCCGCCCTGGGCCACTGGCCCCGAGAAGCTTTCGGTCAGGGCGGTCGTGGACGGATTGGACGGGTTGGTCGAGTTGCTGAACAAGTTGTTGCAGGCGGCGGTTCCGATAACGCCCACGATGAACGGTACACACCATACCCGGTGGGTCAGTCGGTGCATGGGCGCGATCATACTCGATGACGACGGCTCGACCCGTTTGGGGCGGACGTCCTCGCCGCGAACCCATTAAGGAATCGGCAGGACGCCGTCCCACCCGCCGCCGAGCGCTTCGATCAGCAGCACGCTGGCGACGAGTCGGCGCGTCAGGATGTCGAGCTCCGTGCGTCGGTCCTGCAAGAGCGTCGTCTGGGCGACGATGACCGCGAGATAATCGGCCGTCCCGGCCCGATACTGCGCATTCACGATGTCGAGCGCGTCCTGCGCCGCCTTGACGGCCTGTGCCTCGGCTGCCGCTTCCTGTTCGAGGATGCGCAGCGCCGCCAGCTGGTCTTCGACCTGCTGGAAGGCCGTCAGCACCGTTTGCCGGTAGGTCGCGGCGGTCGCGTCATACGCGGCCTCCTCGAGATCGACCTGCGCGTGCCGTCGACCGGCGTCGAAGAGCGTCGCGGCCAGCGACGGGCCGACCGCCCAGAAACGGCTTGGCCACGTGAGTAACGTCGACAGGGCCGTGCTCGCAAACCCGGCGGAGGCGTTGAGCGTCAGCGTCGGATAGAAGGCCGCCTGGGCAATGCCGATTTGTTCGTTCGCCGCGGCGACGGTCCGCTCGGTCGCCGTGATGTCGGGCCGCCGTTCGAGCAGTGCCGACGGAACCCCGACTGGCACCGGCGGCGGGGGCGCTCTGAGCAGATCCGCTGGAATCGAGACGGCGGCCGGCGGTTTGCCGACGAGCACCGCGATCGCGTGTTCGAATCCCGCGCGAGCGACGCCGACGTCGATGTACTGCGCGCGGGTGCCCTCGTACTGGGCCTGTGCCTGCGCGACATCCGCGCCGGACGCCACGCCGGCTTCCAGCCGGTCCTTGGTGAGCTGCAGCGACTGCCCATAGAGTTGCAGGGTCGTTTGCAACAGGTCGGCGTCGCCGTCGAGGCCGTGGAGCTGGAAGTAGGTCTGCGCCAGCTGCGCGTGATACGTCAGCCGCGCGTTTTCGAGATCGGCGGCCGACGCCTGCGCCGTGGCAGTAGCCGCCCTGACGCTGCGGCGGATGCTGCCCCAGACGTCGGCCTGATACGACAGATCGACCGGCAACGAATAGTCGACGACGAAGCCGGAGAGACTCGGGCCTGGCGTGACGGTGCCGGTCGAGGTTCGGGCGGCCACGTTGGCGCGGCTCGCCGTCACGGCGGGCGTCGTCGTGATCGTGGGAAACAACGCGGCACGGGCGATGCGAATCTGGTCGCGCGCTTCGCGGAACTGCGCCATCGCGAGGAGCACGTTCTGATTGGAGATGTTGACCTGGTCTTCGAGCGCGTTCAGCTCCGGACTGTTGTAGACCGTCCACCACGTCCCGCGCGGAATCGCGTCGTTCGGTTGCGCGAGCTTCCAGCCCTCCGGCGGGGCCTCCTTGAACGTGTCGGACATGGGCGCGGCGGGCCGATGATAGGTGGGGCCGACCATGCAGCCGGCTGCCGACACGGCCAGCGACACCGCGCAGCTGCCGATGCCGCCCCGTCGGGTCATTGCCATGGCTTCCTTCCCGTGCTCGGGCGTGCGCGTTCGCGCCAGTGACGAAGTCGATCGAAATAGAGGTAGACGACCGGGGTGGTGTAGAGCGTCAGCACCTGGCTGACAATCAACCCGCCAATGATCGTGATCCCGAGCGGCCGGCGCAGCTCGGATCCAATTCCGCGCCCGAGCGCCAGCGGCAGCGCGCCGAAAATCGCCGCCATCGTGGTCATCAGGATCGGACGGAAGCGCAGCAGGCACGCCTCCACAATCGCTTTCTCCGGCGATCGATGTTCGAGCCGCTCCGCCTGGAGTGCGAAGTCGACCATCATGATCGCGTTTTTCTTGACGATGCCAATCAGCAGGATGATCCCGATCATCGCGATGATCGTGAGCTCGGTGCGCCGAACCATCAGTGCGAGCAGCGCGCCGACGCCCGCCGACGGCAGGGTGGACAGGATCGTGATGGGGTGGATGTAGCTCTCGTACAGGATGCCGAGGACGATGTACACGGTAGCGAGGGCCGTCGCAATCAGAAAGGGCTCGCTGCCGAGCGATTGCTGGTACGCCTCCGCCGTGCCGGCGAACATCGTGTGGATGGTCGGCGGCAGCCTGATCTGCTGCGCCGCCTGTTCGGTCATCCGCACCGCATCGCCGAGCGCCACACCCGGCGCCAGATTGAAGGAAATCGTGATGGCCGGGAAGAGCCCGTGGTGATTGACTGACAGCGGCGCCGTCGTCTCGTTCCAGTGCGAGAAGGCACTCAACGGCACCACCGGCCCCCGGGGCGACTGCACGAACACGTCGTCCAGAATCGTGGCGCTCTGCCAGTACTGCGGCGCCGCCTCCATGACGACGTGATACTGATTCTGCCCGCGGTACATCGTCGACACCTGCCGCTGGCCGAACGCGTCGTACAGCGTCGCGTCGATGAGCTGCGGCGAGATGCCGTAGCGCGCCGCCTCGGCCCGATCGTAGTTCACGAACGCCTGGAGGCCGCGGTTCTGCTGGTCGCTGCTGACGTCGACCATGAGCGGCGCGTGCCGCATCCGTTCGAGCATCAGCGGTGCGTACGTCGTGAGGTCGTCGAGGTTGTCGCCCTGCATCGTGAACTGGTACTGGGCGTTGCTCTGCCGGCCGCCGACGCGCACGTCCTGGGACGCCTGCAGGTACAGCGTCGCGCCAGGCACCGCCGACAGCTTGGGCCGCAGCCGCGCAATAATCGCGTCCGCCGCAACCCCCCGCTCCTCCAGCGGTTTGAGGGCAATGAAAAGGCGCGCCGTGTTCGTCGTCGTGCCGCCGCCGCCGCCGCCGGTGAATCCAATGACGTTTTCGACCGCTGGATCCGCATGCACCACGGCGATCATCCTGGACAGGACCGCGTCCATCGTCTGAAACGACGTGCTCTGGTCGGCCAGGATCGAGCCGATCAGCCGGCCTGCGTCCTGTTGCGGAAAAAAGCCCTTCGGCACGTGAATGAACAGGTAGACGTTCAAGACGATCGCGCCAATCAACACGAGCAGCGTGAGGGGCGCCACCGCCAGCGCACCCTCGAGAGTCCACGCATAGGCGCGAATGACGGCGTTGAACGCCCGCTCGCTCAGAAGGTAGAGGCGCCCGTGCCGCTCGTCCGCCTTCAGCAGCCAGGCACACATCATCGGCGTCCCGGTCAGCGAGATTGCCATCGAGATGAGGATCGCAATCGTCATCGTCACCGCGAACTCACGGAACAGGCGGCCGACGATGCCGCTCATCAGCAGGAGCGGGATGAAGACGGCGACGAGCGACAGACTGATCGTCATCACCGTGAAGCCGATTTCCTTCGCGCCTTTCAGCGCCGCCTGGAACGGCTCGAGCCCCTGCTCGATGTGCCGCGTGATGTTCTCGATGACCACGATGGCGTCGTCGACGACGAACCCGGTCGAGACCGTCAGCGCCATCAGCGACAGGTTGTCGAGGCTGTAGCCGAGCAGATACATCGCCGCGAAGGTCCCGAGCAGCGACAGGGGGACCGCAACGATCGGGATGAGCGCCGTGCGCGGGCTGCGGAGAAACGCGAACACGACGAGAATGACGAGCGCGATCGCGATGAGGAGCGCGCGCTCGACGTCGCGGACCGACGCCCGGATCGTCGTCGTCTGGTCGGTCACGACCGAAATGTGGATCGCACGGGAGATCGCCGCCGCCAGCGGCGTCAGCGCCGCGCGCACGCCGTCGACCGCCTGGATGATGTTCGCGCCCGGCTGCCGGAAGACGATGACCATCACCGCCGGCTTGCCGTTGACGTAGCCGGCCGATCGAATGTCTTCGACCGAATCGACCGCGTCACCGATGTCGCGCAGCCGGACCGGCGACCCGTTGCGATAGGCGACGATGAGCGGGGCATAATCGACCGCCTTCAGCAACTGGTCGTTGGCGCCGATCTCCCAGCGCCGCTCGTCGTCCGAGAGATGGCCCTTCGGCGTGTTGGAATTGGTGGCCGCCACGCTGCTGCGGACCTGCTCGAGTCCGATGCCGTACTTGTTCAGCATGGCCGGCTGCAGCTCGAGGCGCACGCCCGGCAGCGAGCTGCCGCCGACGATCACCTGGCCGACCCCCCGCACCTGCGACAGCTTCTGCGCCATGATCGTCGAGGCCGCGTCGTACATCTGCCCCTTGCTCATCGTGTCGGAGGTGAGCGCCAGGATGATGATCGGCGAATCGGCCGGGTTCACTTTCCGGTAGCTCGGATTGGACGGCAGGTTGACCGGCAGATAGCCCCGGGCAGCGTTGATCGCCGCCTGGACGTCACGGGCCGCGGCGGCGATGTTGCGCTTCAGTTTGAACTGCAGCGTCACGCTCGTCGACCCGAGCGAGCTCGACGACGTCATTTCCGTCACGCCGGCGATGCGGCCGAACTGCCGCTCGAGCGGCGTGGCGACCGAGGACGCCATCGTTTCGGGGCTGGCGCCCGGCAGGCTGGCCGACACCGAGATCGTCGGGAAGTCGACCTGCGGCAGCGGCGACACCGGCAGCAGCATAAACGTCGACGCGCCCGCAAGCCCGATCGCGACGAGCAGGAGCGTCGTCGCGACCGGCTTGCGGATGAAGATCTCCGACAGGTTCACGACCGGCGCCGCCTGAATCGTGCGCCCACACGATCAAACCAGAGGTAGATCACCGGCGTCGTGTAGAGCGTGAGCGCCTGGCTGATCAGCAGGCCGCCGATGATCGTGATGCCCAGCGGGCGGCGCAACTCCGACCCGGTGCCGGCGCCGAGCGCCAGCGGGACGGCGCCGAGCAGCGCCGCCATCGTCGTCATCATGATGGGCCGAAAGCGGAGCAGACTCGCCTCGCGGATGGCCTCCAGTGGCGGTTTGTGCTCCTGGCGCTCCGCCTCCAGCGCGAAGTCGATCATCATGATCGCGTTCTTTTTCACGATGCCAATCAGCAGCACCATGCCGATGAGCGCGATGATGCTGAACTCGGAGTGACAGAGCAGCAGCAGGAGCAGGGCGCCGACGCCCGCCGAAGGCAGCGTCGACAGGATCGTGAGCGGGTGGATGTAGCTCTCGTACAGCACGCCGAGCACGATGTACACGGTGACGACGGCGGCCAGAATCAGGAGCGGTTCGTTCGCCAGCGATCGCTCAAATGCGGCGGCGGAACCCTGAAACTGCCCTTGAATGCTCGCCGGCATCTGGAGCGACTCCTTGATGCGGTTGACGGCGTCGACGGCTTCGCCGAGCGACGCGCGCTCGGCGAGGTTGAACGACAGCGTGACGACCGGGAACTGCCCCTGGTGGTTGATCGTGATTGGCGCCGTCGTCGATTCGATGCGTGTGAACGCGGGCAGCGGGATGGCATCGGGAGCCGTGAAGACATCCGCCGAGGCCGGCGGGGCGCCGTTGAATGTCGTCGACGTCCCGCTCGTGCCGGTCGGCGCCACCGCCGTCGCGGGCGCGGCGGCGGCCGCCGCGGTGGCACTGGCCGCGGCGTTGATCGGACCGGCCGACGGATTGGTCGCCGTGCCGCCCGCCACGACGCCGGACGCGGCCGGCGGCGCGGCCGCCCGGATGAACAGCGAGCGCAGGTCCACCGGGTTTCGCTGAAACTGCGGCTTCACTTCGAGCACGACGTGATACTGGTTCGACTGCGTGAAGATCGTCGACACCTGACGCTGACCATAGGCGTCGTAGAGCGTCTGATCGAGGAGCGACGGGGTGATGCCGAGGCGTGACGCCGTCTCGCGATCGATGATCAGCTGCGTGCGGAGCCCGAGCTCCTGCTGATCGCTGGCGACGTCCCGCAACGCCGGCACCGCGTGCAGCTTCTCGAGCATCTTCGGCGCCCAGGCGTAGAGTTCCGTCGCGCCGGGATCTTCGAGCGTGTACTGGAACTGGGTCCGGCTGACCCGATCGTCGACGGTGATGTCCTGCACCGGCTGCATGTACACCGCCAGATTCGCGATCTGGGACAGGGCCGGCTGCAGCCGGGCGATGACGCCCGTCGCGGTCAGGTCTCGCTGGGCGATCGGCTTCAGGTTGATGAGCAGCCGTCCGTTGTTCAACGTGGTGTTGGTCTGATCGACCCCGACGAACGACGACAGGCTGGCCACCGCCGGATCGCGCAGGATGATCGCGGCGGCGCGCTGCTGCAGCGCGGTCATTTCGCGAAACGAGGCGGTCTGCGGACCCACCGACACCGCCTGGATCAACCCGGTGTCCTGGGTGGGGAAAAACCCTTTCGGCACGACCAGGAACAGCGCCGCGGTGACGAGCAGGGTGCCGACGAACACCACGAGCATCGTCGTTTGATGCCGCAACACCACGTCGAGCGTCCGGCCGTACGCCGCAATCGTGCGGTCGAACGCCGTTTCGGACCAGCGATACAGGCGGCCCTGCCGGTCAGGCGGCGTGTGCTTGAGCAGCCGCGCCGCCATCATCGGCGTCAGCGTCAGCGAGACCACGGCCGAGACGAGAATCGTGACCGCCAGCGTCACGGCGAACTCGCGGAACAGCCGCCCCACGATGTCCCCCATGAAGAGCAGCGGGATGAGCACCGCGATCAACGAGATCGTCAACGACACGATCGTGAAGCCGATCTGTTTGGCCCCTTTCAGCGCTGCTTCGAGCGGCGGGTCGCCGTTCTCGATGAAGCGCGCGATGTTCTCGATCATGACGATCGCATCATCGACGACGAACCCGGTGGAGATCGTCAACGCCATCAGCGTCAGATTGTTCAGGCTGTAGCCGAGGAGATACATCGCGCCAAACGTCCCGACGATCGACAGCGGCACGGCGACGCTGGGAATCACCGTCGCCGACAGCGTCCGCAGGAAGAGGAAGATGACCATCACGACGAGCGCGATGGTCAGCATCAGTTCGAACTCGACGTCCCTGACCGACGCGCGAATCGTCTCCGTGCGATCGGTCAGGACCCGCACCTGAATCGACCTGGGCAGCGTGCCGGTCAATGACGGAAGCAGCGCGGTGATCCGGTCGACGACCTCGATGATGTTCGCGCCAGGCTGGCGCTGCACGTTCAGGATCACCGACGGGGTGGTATTCGTCCAGGCGGCCTGGTGGACGTCCTCGACGTCGTCGATCACGTCGGCGACGTCGCTCAGTTTGAGCGGCGCGCCGTTGCGATACGCGACGACGACTGACCGGTACCCCGCGCTCGAGAGCAACTGATCATTCGAACCGATTTGATAGTTCTGCTGCGGCCCGTCGAAACTGCCCTTCGCCTGGTTCACGTTGGTCGCGGCAACCGCCGCCCGCACGTCCTCGAGGTTGACGCTGTGGGCCGCGAGGGCGGCCGGGTTGACGCGGATGCGGACGGCGGGCTTCTGGCCGCCGCTGATCGTGACCAGCCCGACGCCGGCGAGCTGCGAGATCTTCGGCGCCAGGCGCGTGTCGGCGAGATCCTGGACGGTTGACAGCGGCATCGCGTTCGACGACAGCGCGAGGGTCAGGATCGGGGTGTCGGCCGGGTTGACTTTGCTGTAGAGCGGGGGGGTCGGCAGGTCGGCCGGGAGATAGGTCCCGCTGGCATTGATCGACTGCTGCACTTCCTGCTCGGCCACGTCGATGCTGAGATCCAGCACGAACTGCAGCGTGATCACCGCGATGCCGGCGGCGCTCGTCGACGTCATCTGTTGCAGCCCCGGCATCTGGCCAAACTGCCGCTCGAGCGGGGCGGTCACCGAGGACGCCATCACTTCGGGGCTCGCGCCCGGGTACGTGGTCGTGACCTGAATCGTCGGATAGTCGACCTCCGGCAGCGCCGACACCGGCAGCTGCCGGAAGGCCACGATGCCCGCCAGCATGACGCCCACCATCAGCAGCGACGTCGCGACCGGTCTGAGGATGAAGATGCGGGACGGGTTCATCGCGCCGGCTGCCGCCGGTCGGCCTCCGTTGCGGTAATCCGGACCGGCGCGCCCTCCTGTAGCTTGTCGACACCCTGGGTGACTACGCGCTCTCCCGCGTTCAAGCCGGTGGTGACTTCGGAGCGCTGGGCGTCGACGGTGCCGAGCTGCACGGTTCGGGCAGTGACCGTGTTGTACGGCGTCACGATGTAGACAAACGTCGCGGATCCGTTGCGCTGCACCGCCGCATTGGGAATCAGCGTCACGTCGGTTTTCGTCTCGACGAGCAGCCGCGCGTTGACGAACGCGTTGGGGATCAGCTTCTCGTCGGCGTTCGTGAAAATGGCTCGCAGCCGGAGCGTGCCGGTCGTCGGATCGATCTGGTTGTCGAGCGTCGTCAGCGTGCCCGTCGCAATGGTTCGCATCATCTCGCGGTCCATGGCTTCGACCCGCAGCCGGCCGGCGGCGGCCATGCGCTCGATCACGGTCTGCACCTGCTGCTCGGGCAGCGTGAAGATGACGCTCATGGGCTGCATCTCGGTGATGACCGCCAGTGGCGTGCCCGCCGCGGCAGACACGAAGTTGCCGGCGTCGACGAGCCGCAGGCCCAGGCGGCCGGTGATCGGGGCCGTCGGGCGACAGTACGTCAGGTTGAGCTTCGCGCTGTCGACCGCCGCCAGATCGGTTTTGACCACGCTTTCGCCCTGCAGCACGGTGCTCTGCTGAGCATTGAACACCTGCTGCGCGACGGCATTCTTGGTTATGAGCTGCTGGTAGCGCTGGAGATCAATCCGCGCGTTCTGCAACGCCGCCTGATCCTTGGCCAGTTGCGCTTCCGCCTGTGCCAACTGCACTTCGTACGGCCGCGGATCGATCTGGACCAGGGTCTGTCCCTTCTTGATGGTTTGTCCTTCGTGATAGGCGACCGACAACAGTTCGCCGTCGATGCGGGTCTTGACGGTGATCGTCGCCAGGGGCGTCACCGAGCCCAGGCCGGTAAAGTACACGTCGATCGAGCCGGTCTTTGCCGTTGCGATCGTGACCGGCACGGCTTGGGTTCGCGCGGGGGGCACGGCCGCTTTGGCCACCGCGGGACGCTCGCGCATCCACACCCACATGCCCGCTGTGATCAGCAGGAGGATGACGCCGACTGACTTCCCCACGTTGCCCGTAATCACGGCGTTCCGAGAGACTCGTGATTCGGCCACCTGGAGCACCGACAGTCGAGTCAGTGCGGTCAGGTGCAGACAGCGTACCGTGTGTGCAACCGTAGCTCATCGGTATCACGGCGGCCGGCCCTGAACCTGAGCCGCGACCATCCGGCGGTGGCCGGACCGCATCCGGCCGCGCGCAGGCACCTGCTGGAATCCGCCCAAACAGAATCTGTGCCGCCGGGCGCCTCGACTCGTCGCTACGCGCCGGGCGCGGTTGTCGTTACCGTGTGCACCTGGCGCGTTCGGGGATCGTCACGATCGGAGAAACGGCGCGCGCAACACCTTGAGCGCGATGGCGGCACTGCCGCGCAGCATCGGCCAGATGTAATGCAGTACGTCGAGTGCACAGAGGACGAACCACATTTCGAGCGACGTCTCAGTGGGTGGAGATGTCGATTGTTGATCTCTACCTACCGTGTCGGTGATGGCGAAACTGCGACGAGGTCGTGAAACGACTGTGTCACACGGGGCAAACCCGTCGCCACGATCCATACTGGACGCGAGGGTTGCCCTCAAGCAGCTGTTCTCAAAACAGCGCAACGCGGCCTCGCTCGGCGACAGCACATGCGGGCCTGGCGCATCGCGCGCCCGCCCGCGGACGGCCGCAACCGTGGATGACAACGGCAGTTCACTATTTGTGGTGCGCGAATGGCGGATGGCATCGACGGTGCACTGCGCGTCGAGCAACGGCGCCGGACGAATTGTGGTCGGGTCGTAAGGAAGTTGAATGGTGTTCGTGGTTCAGGGACCGACGCGCCACATGTTGCGGTCTCTCTCGAGAGTCGTTTGGACGATCGCTCCGCTGCTGGCCCTCGCCAGCCCCCTCTGCGCGCAATCGGCGTCTGGGCCTACTGACAGTCCGTTCGCCGTCGCCGCGCCTCAGGTCGCACCGATGGGCGAGGAAGGCGCGGCGGCCGATCAGTCCGCAACGCCTTACACCGATCTGGATCCGCCTCCCGCCGCGCCCGCGCGGACCAGGGCCGACGATCACATGTTTGGCGTGCTGCCGAATTACTCGACGGTCGATCCCACAGTTGGCAGCACGCCGATCGGCGTGCGTCAGAAGTTCGCGATGGCATCGCTCAATACGTTCGATCCGTATGTCTATCCGTTTGTGGGCTTCGTCGCGGCCTTCAATCACACGTACGGGGCGGGGATGAACGGCTTTCTGAAACAGTATCCTGCCTCGCTGGTGGACAACGCCGTCGGCAACTTTCTGACATCGGCCGTAGTGCCCTCCGCGATCCATCAGGACCCGAGGTATTACCAACGCGGATCAGGGAGCTTCTTTGGCCGTGTCGCCTATGCCGCGAGCCGCAGCGTCATCACGCGCAGTGATGCGGGCCATCCCCAGTTCAATTTCTCCGAGATCGGCGGCAATGCGCTCGCCGCGGGCATGTCGAACCTCTACTATCCGACCGCCGATCGGACGGTGACCGGCACGCTGTCACGGTGGGGCATGCAAGTGATGTGGGACACCCTCTCAAACGAGATGAAGGAGTTCTGGCCGGATGTGAGACGCAAGCTTCACGGCGGCTAGCGGCACGGTCCGCGCGCGCTTGACGGATCGCGCCGGCGGCGGTACGGTAGAAGGGAGACCGTATGAAGACGCCCGGTCGTTGCGTCGCGGCGCTGATCGTCCTGACGGGCGCCGCGACGGCCGCGTCGGCGCAGGATTGGCTGGTGACGCCGGCACCAGCTATTCCGCTTCACATCCCGATTTCGCCGGCGCGACCGAGTGCGACGCCCCCACCCGTCATCCTGGCGCCGGCACCGACCCGCACGCCGCTCAGTGTGGACGAGATTCGGCGCCTGATCGATCCCTATCACCTGACGGGTCGGCCCACTCCGCTGCGCCGGCCGCTCGAGGTGCAGCCGGTCTCCCTTCCGTCGATGCAGCTGGTCCCGTTCGCCATGACCGGATCAGCGGGATCCCCGCCGAACCGGCTCTATGCAGTCCCGGTCGTCGCGTTTCCGAATATTCCGATTACCTGGCTGCTTGGGTTCTGAACGAGCCCGCCACGGCGCTGGCTCCTCCTCAGTTCTGAAGTCTGCGATAGATCCGAATCGACGGTCCCGGCCGAATAATCGAGCGAAAGCCGGCGATGGGCAGAAAGAAGGCGTCCTGACGATCGTAGACGCTGTCGTCGGTCGGCGCGCGGGCCGCCGGGACCGTCTGGACGAGCTGATATTTCTCGGCCGCGAGATGTCGCAGGTCCGGCGGGACCATGCCGTAGACGAGCGGCGACTCCGGCAACACCACCCAGTCGGGCAGCTGTCCGTCGCTGTCCCGGAACGTGTTGTGAGCGGCGTCGAACGTGTCGGCGCTCCAGTGGTGGGCATCGACACCGAGCAGGCTGGCGCCCGCGTAGACGCCGCCGGCGTCGTACACCGATTGATCCGCCGTGAGGTGGGCGGCCAGCCAGCGGCCGGCGATCACCCGCGTGTCAGTCCGCGCCAGCAGGAAGTCGAGCCACACGCTGTTGACGAGCGCCGGGAGCGCCACGGCTGCGGCGAGCGGTCCGAGAAGCGCGCGCGCGGAGACGTGCCGGCTCACCCAAAGCGCGAACTGCCGTACCGCGAGCGCTGCAGATGCGCAGGCCATCGGAACAATCGGGAGCACATAGCGAAAAAACACGGTGCGGCCGGGACCGAGCACCGCATAGAGCGATCCGCAGAAGGCGCCGATGACGATGGCGGCCGATCGGGAAGCCGCCGCCAGCACGATCGCCCCGAGGATCGCCGCGACGAGCAGCGGAGTGCTCAAGCCGTAGCGCAATGAGTGATCGAGGTGATAGGTCCAGCCGAACCCGAGGTCGAGAAATGCGTGGCCCGTCGACAAATGGGCGATGTCGAACCCGACACCCGAGGCAAACGCGTGCCAATCGAGCAGCGCGTACGGCGTGCCGGCTACGAAGCCACCGACGAACGCGGTGGCCATGACGACCGTTGAGCAGATCGTCGATCGCCACCGGTGTTCGGGCATCCGCGTCACGCGCACCCACTGAGCCGCCGCGAACGCCCCGAGAATGACGGCACCGGTGTATTTCGTGGACGTCGCGAGGCCGCCCGCGAATGCCGCGGCGGCGTCCCACCGGAGCGAGCGGCCATCGGCGGGCGCATTCGCGGAGAGGGCGATCGCCCGCAGCAGCAGCGCGAGCGCCAGGGTGACAAACAGCGTCATGATCACGTCGGTCATCGCGAAGTGTGACTCCCGAACGTGCAGCGGCGTGACCGCGAGGAACAGCGCGGCGACGAGCGCCGTGCCGTCATCAGCGATGAGCCGGACGGCGAGAAACAGGGTCACCAGCGTCGCCGTGCCGGCCAGCGCGACGACGCCGCGGGCCACCAGGTACTGCTCATTGCCGCTCAGGGCGGGCCCGAGGCCGAGGAGACGGTGAATTGCCGAGACCACCGCGAACGCCGCGGCGAACACATAGAAGGTCAGCGACGGCCAGTGGAAGAAATGCGGATGCAGATCGCCGCCGAGGATCGCCGCCGCGTGGCCGATTGCCGTCTCCTCGTCCGGCCGCGCGCGGTCGAACGGCAGCCCGAACCAGATCGGGACGAATCGCAGGACGGCGCCGAGCAGGAGCACGGCGGAGAGCGGCAGCGCCACGCGTCGCCGCGCCGTCGACACGAGGCCCGGCCGGGTGCCGATCACGGATGCGACCGTGCGGTTGTCACCGGACCGCTGACTTCGCGATGGTGTCGGCGCCGTTCATGTACGGCCGGAGCGCCGTCGGGATCGTGATCGATCCGTCCTGACTCTGATAGTTCTCGACAATGGCGATCAGCGTGCGGCCGACTGCCAGGCCCGATCCGTTCAGCGTGTGCACGAACTCGGCCCTCCCGCCGCCGCCGGGGCGGAACTTCAGGTTCGCGCGCCGCGCCTGAAACGCTTCGCAGTTGCTGCACGAGGAGATCTCGCGATACATGTTCTGGCTCGGCAACCAGACTTCGATGTCGTACGTCTTGGCTGAGGAAAATCCCAGGTCGCCGGTACAAAGGAGCATCGTGCGGTAGGGCAGCTCCAGCTGCTTCAACACCTCTTCCGCGTCGAGCGTCAGCCGCTCGAGCGCGTCGTAGGACGAATCGGGCGTCGTCAACATGACGAGCTCGACTTTGTCGAACTGATGCTGCCGGATCAGCCCGCGCACGTCCTGCCCGTAGGATCCGGCTTCGCTGCGAAAGCACGGCGTGTAGGCGGTGTATCTGATTGGCAGCTCGCGGCCATCGAGGATTTCGCCGCGATGCAGGTTGGTCAGCGGCACCTCAGCCGTTGGGACGAGGTAGAGGTCCCAATCCCCAGCGATCTTGAACAGATCCTGCTCGAACTTCGGCAGCTGGCCGGTGCCGACGAGCGACGCCGCGTTGACCAGAAACGGCGGTTCCACTTCGCCGTACCCGTGCTCACGCGTATGCAGGTCGAGCATGAAGTTGATGAGGGCGCGCTCCAGGCGCGCGGCCGCCCCCATCAGCACCGCAAAGCGCGCCCCCGAGATGCGCGCGGCACGTTCGAAGTCGATGACGCCCAGCGCGGGACCCAGCTCGTAGTGGGGCTGCGGCGGGAACGTGAACGCGCGCGGGGTGCCGTGGCGCCGCACCTCGACGTTGTCGGCGGCGCCCCTGCCGACGGGCACGCTCGCGTGGGGCAGGTTCGGCAGGTTCATCAAGGCGACTTCGCGCTGGTGCTCGATCGAATCCAGCTGAACCTCGAGCTGCTTGATCTGCGTCGCGCGCTGCCGGCCAGCCTCCTGCAGAGCGGTCGCATCCTGGCCCTGCCGCCGCGCGCGCGCGATCTCGTCGCCGGAGGCGTTCTGCTGGCGCCTGAGGCCTTCGATTTCCAGAATCAGCCGCCGGCGCGCCGTTTCGAACGTTGCGACGTCTTCGAGCGCCTGGTCGACGTCGAGACCGCGGTTGCGCAGGCCGGCGCGGACCTCGTCGACGTGATCGCGGACGAGCGCAGGGTCGAGCATGCCACCTCAGCGTGCCATTGTACGTTACGATTCTGACGTGGCTACCGTACGCAAGGCCGTCTTCCCGGCTGCCGGCCTCGGCACGCGCTTCCTTCCCGCGACGAAGGCGCAGCCGAAGGAGATGCTCCCGCTCGTCGACAAACCGATCATCCAGTACGGCGTCGAGGAAGCGGTCGCGGCGGGCGCGGACAACATCATTCTCGTCACCGGCCGCGGCAAGAACGCGATCGAAGATCACTTCGACGTGTCGGTCGAACTCGAGTCGTTTCTGGAAGCGCGCGGCAAACGCTCGCAGCTCGAGGAGGTCCGCAAGATCTCCAACATGATCAATTTCGCGTACGTGCGTCAGGGAGAGCCGCTCGGGCTGGGTCATGCGGTGCTCGTCGCGCGCGAACTGGTGGGCAACGAGCCGTTCGCGGTGATTCTCGGCGACGACGTGATCGATGCGAACCCTCCGGCGATCAAACAGCTGATCGACGTGTTCCAGCGCCTCGACGGCCCGGTTCTCGCGGTCGAACGGGTGCCGCGCGACGAGATCTCGAGCTACGGCGTCATCGCGATCGAGCCCAACGCCCATCTGGGCGACGGCATCTATCAGGTCCGCGATCTCGTGGAGAAGCCGCCGCGCGACGAGGCGCCGTCGGATCTGGCGATCATCGGCCGGTACGTACTCACGCCCGACATCTTCCCGTGCCTGGCGGCGACCAAGAGCGATCGGACCGGGGAGATCCAGCTCACCAACGGGCTGCGCGAGCTGCTCAAGGCGCGGGCGATCTACGCGTGCGAAGTGAAGGGCGTCCGCCACGACACCGGCAACAAACTCGGATTCCTCAAGGCGGTGGTGTACTTCGCGCTGCGGCGCCCGGACCTGGCGGACAAATTCGCGGCCTACCTCGCCGCGGTCAATCTCGAAGAATTCGCGGCGAAGCGCTAGGACTTCTTCGGCGCCGCGTCCGACTTGGCCGGCTTCGCTTTCGTGTCGGCCGACGCGGGTTCGGTCTTTCCGGCTGACTGGCCGTTCTTGTCGCTCGGCGTCGCGCCGGTGGACGGCGCGCCGCTGTCGGCGGTATCCGACGACCCCTTCTTGGCGTAATCGGTGATGTACCAGCCGCTCCCCTTGAATTGGATGGCCGGCGACGACAGGAGTTTGTGGACCGGCCCCTTCCCGCACAGGTCGCAGCGCTCGAGCGGCGAGTCCGAAAACCGCCGGATCTTTTCAAACCGCCGTCCGCACGCATCGCACCGGTATTCGTAGAGAGGCATCGTCTCCTATTCAATCACGTCGCCGGCGTCATCGCCCAGCATCAGCTGCCGATGGAGCCAGAAGGGCGCGGTGCCCTGGGCGAGGAGCGTGTCGTGGAAGGCTTTCAGCGAGAACGCCTTTGGATCGCGTTGCTTGAGATCGTTTCGCAGCTTGAGCAGCGCGAGCTTGCCGACGCTGTATACCAGGTAGGTCGGATCGAACGTGCCGCGCTCGGCTTCACGGCGGGCACTCCCCTCCTCCATGTAGGCCTCTTCGCGGAAGAAGCGGACGCCCTGCTCAACCGACATGTCCTCGACGTGCAGCCGGATGCAGACGACGAAGCGGGCGAGGCGGATGAGCGACTCGGCCAGCTGTCCGAGCTGGATCGCGTAGTCGCGCCGGCCGAACCCGGCTTCAATCATCATCTGCTCGCAGTAGTGCGCCCAGCCTTCGACAAACGACGCCGGCGCGAACATGATCGACTTCCGTGCCTTCGACTCGACGCGCCGCAGGTGTTGATAGTGGAGAAAGTGGCCGGGAAACACTTCGTGGATGGAAATCGACCACAACGTCGGGTAGTTGTAGGCACGCAGGTGCTCGTCCTGCCGATCCGAGGGCCAGGAGGGGTCGGCGTCGGTCAGATAGTAGTAGGCGCGCGAGGGCTTGGTCTCGAACGGTCCCGGCGTCCACATGCTCGCGAAGGACCAGCGGTAGAACTCCGGCGTCGGCGCGACGGTGATCTCCTCGCCCCGGGGCAGCGTGACGATCGACTGCCGCTCGAGAAACGTGGCGAGCTCGGCCAGCTGATCGCGGCCGACGGTGACCAGCTCGCCGACCTTCGGATGCTCCTCTTTGGTCCGGGCCCACGCGGCCAGCGGATCCCCGCCGTTGAGCCGCCCGGCAATCGACTTGAAGGCCTCCTGGGCCGTCTTCAGCTCACGCGTCGCGATCGCCAGCAGGCGATCGACCGGCACCGAGAGCCCCTCGTCGAACCGGAGCTTCGGTTCGAATTTGTCGCGGCCGAGGCGAAACGAGGCGCGCGCCTTCGGGGCCACGTCGTGCTCCAGGTACTCGACATACGCGCCCACCGCCTGCGACGCTTCCGTCTGGGCGTCGGCGAGATCGCCGAGCAGGTGCAGGTCGTCCACGTCGCGAAATGCGCGCGGCAGATCGTCGTTGATGAACGTGAGGGCGCCCCGCATCGTCTCGATCCCGACCTTCACGAAGATGCCCGGGGGGTCCTTGATGTTGTCGCGCGCCGCCTGAATCAACCGCGGCGTCTGGCGCAGCTTCGAGAGCACCCGACGCGCCCGCTCGGTAGCTGGCGCGTGCGAAAAGAGCGTCTGGCCGGCCAGGCTCGACGCCAGGATGTCGGCGTAGTACTGCGGGTTGCGCTCCCAGGGGCGGACGACTTCGACGTCGAAGATGCGCGACTGAATGTGATCGCGCACCATGCGGCGCTCGAGCCGTTCGGTCGCGTTCAGCGTCTCCTGGTCGATTTCGTCCAGCCGGCGCAGATACCCGGTCAGCGCGTGGACTTCCGCGTCAATTGCGTGACGGCTGCAATCCTCGAGCAGATCGTCGTAGGTGTGCACGCCGTCGAGCGTCGCGTGCGTGGGATGGCTCTCGTGGAGATATCCGAGCAGGTCGTCGACGAAATGCGGAAATGGTTCAGATGCAATCATGCGCACGCTGACGAGGCAGAGCTAGCTCTCTGCTCGATCTCAAATGGTACAATAAACGCCTCGCGCTCATGCCGGGCACGTTGTTCGTCGTCGCGACGCCGATTGGCAACCTCGACGACATCACGTTGCGCGCCCTGCACATGCTCCGGGACGTGGCGGTCATCGCGGCCGAAGACACGCGGCGAACCGCGCATCTTCTCGCGCGCCACGGCATCCGGACGCCGACCACCAGCCTGCACGCTCACAACGAATCGACCAAAGCGTCGTCGCTCGTTTCGCGGCTCGTCGGCGGTGACAGTGTCGCGCTCGTCTCGGATGCGGGCACACCGACGGTTTCCGATCCCGGGCTGGCGTTGATCCGCGCCGCCATCGAGGCCGAGATTCGCGTCGAACCCATCCCCGGAGCCAATGCGGCGATCGCCGCGCTCTCGGCATCCGGATTCGCCGCGGACCAGTTCGCGTTCCTGGGCTTTCCCCCAACTCGGTCATTAGACAGAAAAAAATGGTTTGAGCGGTTGGCCTCCCTGGGAGGAACCGTCGTTTTTTACGAAGCGCCGCATCGGATCGAACGCACACTCTGTGATTTGACAAAAATTATCGGTGATAGACCGGCGGTCGTGGCCAGAGAGTTGACGAAGATCCACGAAGAATTGGTCAGAGGACCTATATCTACGCTCTACAGGCAGCTTAAGAGCGGGCGTGGCGAGTTTACGGTCGTCGTAGATATTGGTCAAATGCACGAGTCAACGATAGTCGAGACGGAAGGGCGGCCTGAATCGAAGCGCGCGATCGTCTCCGCGCTGGCCAAGGCGCTTGGGGTGCCTGCCAACGCCCTCTATGAGGCGGCAACACAACTGAGAAAATAGGTTAAATTACCTATTCTGGCGCTGCGCTCGGTGGCTTGACCGTCGAAAACCGTTTCTGTTAAGTTACCCGCCGCTTCCGGCGCGCACGTCGCCCGTCCGGTGTCTATGGCCAAGCAACGGCGGCCTCAGCCCCGATCGTCGAAACCTTCTGCACCCCTGTCAGGCCAAGAGGGTCCGTCTGTCACTACGGCTGAGCTTAGGCCGCGGGCGTCGCAGGCGTCGCCGCCAGCCGCTCCGCAGCGCCGATCGACCTATTTCGAAGCCGTCGCGATTTACGAACGCGGGGTGCAGGCCCTGCAGCGTCACGCCTACGACGAGGCCAGCAGCCTGTTCGAGTCGGTCCTGCGCCAGTTTCCCGAAGAAAGGGAGCTGCTCGAGCGCGTGCGCCTGTACTTGAACATCTGCCAGCGCCAGGCCACGCCGCCGCAACCCGCGCCGCAGACGGTCGACGAACGGCTGTACGCCGCCACGCTCGCCATCAACGGCGGTCAGTACGACGAGGCGATCGCACATCTGCGGCTCGTTCGTGATGAAGATCCCGACAACGATCACGCGCTCTATATGCTCGCCGTCGCCCACGCGCAGCGCGGCGAACCCGCCGAGGCGGTCGCCCACCTGGAGCGCGCCATCGCGTTCAATCCCGAAAACCGCGCGCTCGCCCGGACCGATCCCGATCTGGAACCGCTGCGCGACGACGACGCGTTCCGCGCGGCCCTCGAGGCACCGCCGGTGGCGACGCCCGCGCGCCCCCCGCTCAAGCGCCCGCTGAAAGCCCGAACCGCGAAGTAGACTAGATCCGGAGTGTCTGACGTGCACGTCGTCGTCCTTGCGGCAGGCAAGGGGACGCGGATGAAGTCGGCCCTGCCCAAGGTCCTGCATCGGGTGGCCGGCGTGCCGATGATCCAGCACGTGCTCGACGCCGCCGAGGCGCTCCACCCGCGCTCGGTCACGGTGGTGGTCGGGTACGACGCGGCGAGCGTCCAGCAGTCCGTCCCGCGACCGAGCGGCCTCACATTTGTGGTCCAGGAGCCTCAACTCGGGACGGCGCACGCGCTTCTGACCGCGGAGCCGGCGCTGACCGGCGCGACCGGCACGCTCGTGCTCCTGTCCGGCGACGTACCGCTCCTGACGGCCAGGAC
This sequence comes from Vicinamibacterales bacterium, assembly GCA_051985095.1. GTDB lineage: Bacteria > Acidobacteriota > Vicinamibacteria > Vicinamibacterales > CAVVIG01 > Gp6-AA45. Next base: position 19,390 of record JBPYEE010000443.1, read on the forward strand.
CCTGAGAGCGCTCGTCGATCGGCACCAATCAACGCACTCGGCGGCCACCGTGCTCACCGCCGAGGTGGACGACCCCCGCGGCTACGGGCGCATCGTCCGGGCCGGCGAGCGAATTGCACGCATCGTCGAGGACAGGGACGCGACGCCGGCCGAGCAACAGATTCGCGAGATCAACTCGGGGATTTATGCCTTTGCGCTGGCGGGGCTGTTCGAGACGGTTCGCCGCATCGCGCCCGACAACGCGCAGCGCGAATACTACCTGCCGGACCTGTTCGCGATATTTGGAAAGCGGGGATTGCACGTGGATACTGTGTCGACTTCAAATCCGGACGAAATTCGCGGCATCAACAGCCGGAGCGAGCTCGCCGCGCTCGGGCGCCTGGCGCGCGAACAGAAAGCCGCCGCCTTGATGGCCGCCGGCGTCACGCTCGTCGACCCGGCGACCGCCTACATCGACCGCGACGTGACGGTCGGCGCCGACACGATCATCCATCCGAACGTCTCGCTCGAAGGGCGCACCACGCTCGGGTGCGGCTGCGAGATTCACAGCGGCGTGCGGATCGTCGACTCCCAGATCGGCGATCGCGTCACCGTTCTGGACCACTGCCTGATCGCAGGGTCGCGCGTCGCCGACGACGCGAGCGTCGGGCCGTTTGCGCATCTGCGCCGCGACGCCGACGTCGGCGCGGGAGCCCACATCGGCAACTTCGTCGAGCTGAAAAAGACCGTGTTCGGATCCGGCTCAAAGGCGGGACACCTCGCCTACCTCGGCGACGCCACGATCGGCGACAAGGTGAACATCGGCGCCGGCACCATTACCTGCAACTACGACGGGGAGCACAAGAATCAGACCGTCATCGAAGACGGCGCTTTCATCGGCAGCGACACGCAGCTGGTCGCCCCGGTGAAGGTCGGCCGAGGCGCGTACGTCGGCAGCGGCGCCACCATCCGCGAGGACGTGCCGCCCGACGCGCTCGCCGTGTCAGCCGGCAAGCAGCGAAATATCGAGAACTGGGTCCGGAACCGAAAGAAGAAGTGATATGTGCGGCATCATCGGGTACATCGGTCCGAAGGACGTCGTGCCCGTGCTCATCGACGGCCTGCGTCGCCTCGAATACCGGGGATACGACTCGGCGGGCGTCGCCGTCGTCCGCAACGGGTGCGTGGATCTACGCAGAAGCGCCGGGAAGCTCTCGAATCTGGAAACCGTGATCGGGTCGGCGCCCTTGAGCGGCGAGTATGGCGTGGGCCACACGCGCTGGGCGACGCACGGGCGCCCGACCGAGGAGAACGCCCACCCGCACCGCGACTGCACCGGCAAGATCGTCGTCGTCCACAACGGGATCATCGAGAACTATCTCGATCTGAAGCACGAGCTCCAGCGCCAGGGCCACCAGTTCGTCACGGACACCGACACCGAGATCGTGGCGCACCTCGTCGAACGCGAGATGCAGCACGACGGTCTCGAGAACGCGGTCCGCCGCGCGCTGCTGCTGATGCGCGGCCTGTTCGCGCTCGTCCTGATCTCGGCCGACGACCCGGAGAAGATCGTCGCCGTCCGCAACGGTCCGCCGATCGTCGTCGGCCTCGGCGACGGCGAATTCTTCGTCGCCTCGGACATCCCGGCCATCCTGAGCCATACCCGCGACGTCGTCTTTCTGGGCGACGAAGAGATGGCGGTGATTACGCGGACCGGCGTCACCTTCACCGACTTCTTCGGCCGGCCCGTCTCGAAGGCCACGCAGCGGGTCCTCTGGGACCCGATCATGGCCGAGAAGGCGGGCTACAAACACTTCATGCTCAAGGAGATCTTCGAACAGCCGATGGCCGCGCGCGAGACCATCCTCGGGCGCGTGTCGCAGGATTCCGGCAGGATCTTCCTCGAGGAAATGAAGATCGGCGACGCGGCGCTCGCCGCCGTCGACCGCGTCACGATCGTCGCCTGCGGCACGTCGTGGCACGCCGGGCTGGTCGGCAAGTTCATGATCGAGCGGCTCGCGCGGGTGCACGTCGACGTCGACTACGGATCCGAATACCGGTACCGCCAGCCGATCGTCACGCCGCACACGCTGGCGGTCGTCATCACGCAGTCGGGCGAGACCGCCGACACGCTCGCGGCCCTCCGGGAGGCCAAGCGCGCGGGCGCCAGCAGCATCGCGATCTGCAACGTCGTCGGCAGCATGGCCACGCGCGAGACCGACGGGACCATCTACACGCATGCCGGGCCCGAGATCGGCGTCGCCTCGACCAAAGCGTTCACGTCCCAGCTCGTCGCGCTCTACCTCCTCGCGCTGCGTCTCGGCCAGGTGCGCGGCGTGCTGACGCCGGCGACGTCGCAGCCGCACGTCAACGCGCTGCTGCAGCTGCCGCAGTTCCTCGAGCAGGCATTGAAGGTGGGCCCCGAAGTCGAAGAGGTCGCCAGCCGCTTCCAGCACCGGTCCGATTTCCTGTACCTGGGCCGGGGCATCAACTATCCGATCGCCCTCGAAGGCGCCCTGAAGCTGAAGGAAATCTCCTATATCCACGCCGAGGGGTATCCGGCCGGTGAGATGAAGCACGGGCCGATCGCGCTCATCGACGAACAGATGCCCGTCGTCGCCCTGGCGCCCGAAGATCTCGTCTTCGAGAAGATGATCGGCAACATGCAGGAAGTGAAGGCGCGCGGCGGATCGGTGATCGCGTTCACGACCCGCAACGACACGCTCGCCTCCATCCTCGACCCGTCGAGGGACTTCATCATCGAGCTGCCGCAGACCCCCGAGCTGCTGACGCCGATCGTGATGACGCTGCCGCTGCAGCTGCTCGCCTACGACATCGCGGTCCGCCGTGGCTGCGACGTCGATCAGCCGCGCAATCTCGCCAAAAGCGTCACGGTAGAATAGGGGTTGGGGATGCCCAATCCCGATGCAGTTTCTCGAGGCGCTCAACCCGGAACAACGTGAAGCGGTCCTGCACATCCAGGGACCACTGCTGATTCTCGCCGGCGCGGGGTCCGGCAAGACCCGCGTCATCACGAGCCGGGTGGCCTACCTGGTCGGCGACGGCCACGCGCAGCCCCATGAAATCCTCGCCGTCACCTTCACCAACAAGGCGGCCGAGGAAATGCGCGCGCGGGTCGAGGCGCTGCTCGGATCCGACTGCAGCCGCATGTGGGTCTCGACGTTCCACTCGCTCTGCGCCCGGCTGCTCCGGCGCGACGGGCCGGCGATCGGGCTCTCGCGCGACTTCGTGATCTACGACTCCTCCGATCAACTGAGCGTCGTGAAGCAGGCCCTCAAAGAACTCCACATCGAGGAGAGCTTCGTCCAGCCGCGCGCCGCCCTCGCCCGGATCAGTCACGCGAAGAATCGCATGGAGGCGCCCGA
>JBPYEE010000444.1:0-9208 GCA_051985095.1 Vicinamibacterales bacterium
GACCTTGCGCAGTTCGCGGGCGACTTTCGCCTCCTGCACCCCGCCGTCGCCGTCGACGCCCTCGGCCTCCAGGTGCAGTTCGTATTCGAGTGATCGCCCGAACCCTTCGGTGCGGTAACTGAAGTCCATCGGCTGGGCGACCACCTTTTCGGTGCAGATGATGTTCTGCGCGCGGCGATAGTATTCCGCGACGCGCTCGCCCACGCGCGCGAGCAGGAACGTGACATCCGTAGCCTGCGCGCGCGGCGTCGCGCTGGTCGCGGCGATCGCGGCGCCGACGATCGTGACGCTAGGCGCCCACAAACCGAAGATCCGCATAGGTCGTCGGGTCGGCCACGCCGGCTTCGAGAAACGCATCATGACGTTCGCGACATTTGCTGCAGGTTCCGCAATGGTGCCCGCCCGCCGGGCTCATGCACGAGAGCGTGAGCTCGAATGGCACTCCCAATGCCGCACCGCGTCGAACCACCTCCGCCTTGGTCGTACTGGCGTACGGCGCGGTAACCTGCACATCATGCGCCAATCCGATCGATAAGGCGCGCGCCATCGTTGATCGAAATTCGTCGGTCGCGTCTGGAAACGGATTGTGAGCCAGTGTGCCGAGCACGATGCGGCCGAGGTTGGCAGCGGCCGCGTACACCCCGGCTTTGCCGAGCAGGATGATGTTCCGGCCGGGCAAATACACCTCGTCGTCAGCGGTGTGATAGGCCGGCGGCTGCCCCGTGACCGCCCAGTGCGTCGCGGCATAGACGTCCCGCATGTCGACGCGAAGCGACGCCAGCGGTCGAATGCCGGCAAACAGCGGTGCCTTCAACAGTTCGGACACGGCGGCGCGCTCGGCCGCTTCCCACGCCAACCCGACGGTCACGTAGACCGGTTGCACCAGCGCGGGGCCCCCGCGGGATGCTTCGTCGGCCAGGAGCACGGCGCTGTCGAGGCCGCCGGAGAACAGGACTGCGGTTGCCGTCTCGGTCATGTGGTGATCGGGCGATTTGGCGAATTACGGAATTGGTGATTTGATCGGGTAAGCATAATCGCGAATCCGTCAACGCGCGCCATGTATTCGGTTACCAAGCGGATCGACTTCTGTTACGGCCATCGCCTTCTCGACTACGACGGGATTTGCAAGCATCCGCACGGGCACAACGCGTCGGCGGAAATCGAAGTCCGCACCGGCACGCTCGACAATCGCAACATGGTGTGCGACTTCAGCGACATCAAGCGCGTGATCAAGGGATGGATCGATCGCGAGCTCGATCACAAGATGCTGCTGCGCCACGACGATCCCCTCGTCGCGCCGCTCACGCAGCTCGGCGAACCAGTCTTTCTGCTCGACAGCAATCCGACGGTCGAGCGCATCGCACGCCTGATCTTCGATTACGCCAAAGAGCAGGGGTTTCCGGTCGTTCGCGTGAAGGTGTGGGAAACGCCCACGTCCTTCGCGGAATACGGCAGTCAGTCGTAATCGCTTTGGCGTACGCCCTGTACGTCTTCGACCTGGATGGCACACTCGTCAATTCGAGGCGCGACCTGGCCGATGCCGCCAACGAACTGCTGGTGCAGTGCGGCGGCGCGCCCCTCGATGAAGCGCATATCGGACGTCTGGTGGGCGAAGGCGCCGCCGTGCTGGTCGCGCGAGTCTTCGAGGCGCGCGGGATCGCGCCGCCGCCAGACGCGCTCGCGCGGTATCTCACGATCTACGACCGCCGGCTGCTGAATCACACCCGGGTCTACGAAGGCATGACCGAGGTGCTCGCGGCGCTGGACGGCCGCGCACGGCTCGCCGTGCTGACCAACAAGCCGCTCGCCTCGACCCGCCGGATCCTGGCCGGGCTCGGGCTCGCCCGGTTCTTTTCGGAGGCAGAGGTTGTGGGTGGCGACGGCCCGCTGCCTCGCAAGCCAGACCCGAGCGGGCTGCGCCATCTTGCCGCGCGGGCCGGCGTGGCACTGTCGGCGACGCTGCTCGTCGGCGATTCTGCGATTGATCTGCGGACGGCACGCAACGCCGGCGCGGCGATCTGTCTCGCGCACTACGGCTTTGGATTCGACACCGTTCCCGCGGGGGAATTGAGCGGTGCAGAGATGATCATTCGCGCTCCGAATGAGTTGTTGAAGGTGTAAGGAATCAGTACGATGGCTGAGCTTTTACTGTCGGGCTTCGATGCACCTGCCGCGCAGGCGATTTCGAAATCGTTCGGTAACTAATCTGGCACCTGCATTGCTGAGATAAGCCTCGGCCTCAGCCAGCAGCCAAAAGAATAGGAGTACCGTGAGTCCGCGTAGAATACGCAGCTTATGCCGACGTCACTGACGGAGGGCTACGGACGGTCGACGGGCCTGGTCGACGTTCTGGATCGCGTTCTCGACAAGGGGCTTGTGGTCGCGGGCGATATCAAGGTGTCTGTGGCGGACGTCGAGTTGCTGACGATCCGGATCCGCCTCCTGATTTGCTCAATCGACAAAGCGGAGCAGATCGGTCTGGATTGGTGGAAGTACGACCACCACCTGTCGCCCGGCAAGCAGGCGCTGTCGGCAGAAAACGCGGATTTGCGGAAGCAAATCCGCGCCCTCGAACGTCAGATCGCATCGCTCACGCGCCGACGGCCGGCGCCAGCAGTACGGTAGCGGGAGGACAAGGAGAGGTTGGATGCCCGTCGAACGTGCGGCAGGTGGCACAAGTCTTATTGACGTCCTCGATCGAGTACTCGACAAGGGGATCGTCATCGATGCGTGGGTCCGCGTCTCACTGGTCGGGATTGACCTCATCACGGTCGAAGCCCGGATCGTGGTCGCGTCGATTGACACCTACTTGAAGTATTCGGAAGCGGTCGGCCAGGTCGCTCCGGTCTCCAAGCCGGCGATCGAAGGCAAGGGATATGAGGAAGTCATTGCTGAAAACGCCGCCCTCAGAGCTCAGCTCTCGTCTGGCACCGCTGCGCGCCGCACCGGTCGACGCCGGCGGACGCCGGCACGCCGCGACGCGTAACGGTTCGGCGACGCCGCACACCAGTGTCCAGCGGCTCCGCGTAACGGTCGGCGAGCCGGACAGCGAGGCGCACGACCACCTCGCCGCCCGCGTCCGGCTGCTCGAAGGGTTCGTCCACCGAACCGAGGTCTCTGAATGCACCCAATATGCACTGCAGTGGCTCGGCGAGATCGTGGGCATCACCCAGTCGATCGCGCTCGTCCGGCCGGCGGGTGAACAGCTGCTGTATGCGGCGGCGCATTGCGGGTTCACCAGTGCCGCCATCAGACCGTTCGGTCTCTCGCTCGAAGACTGGAGCAATCCTCTCGTCGCGGCGTTCTCCAACCGCAAGAGCCTCTTCTATCCGGCGGCCCATTCCGCGGCCGACCGCCGACGCCGTCCCGCGACGCCCTTCCAGGACGCCGCCTTTCATGTCCTTCCGCTCGGCACGCCGCTCGCCGAGGAGTCGTTCGGGCTGCTGCTGGTCGGCAGCAGCGCCGCCGTCGGAGCGGAGCTGCGCTGGTTCACGACGACTTTCACCGAGAAGCTCGATCAGATTCTGCGGCTGCAGACGCTCGTCGAAGCCGACCGCCGTCAGGGGCGCGAACGATCGCTGCTGCACAGCATCATCAACGCCGTCAGCGATCCGATTCTGCTGACCGACACCGACGGCCGCCTGCTCATCGCCAACCAGCGCGCGCTGACGCTCTTCACGGCGTCGGAAGAGGAGAGCGAAGGACGGCGCGGCGCCGTCCGGATGAACAACATGCTGCTGTCGTCGGCGCTCTCGAGCAAGGCGATCGAAGAAACCGGCGCAACGCGCCGCGAGCTGCTGCTCGTCAACCCGGTCGACGGCTCGGATCTGGTGTTCGAGCTCCTCAGCACCGTGACGGAGGATCCGCGGCAGGGCAGCGGTGTCGTGTCCATTCTGCGCAACGTCACCGACCTGCGCCGCGCCAGCGAGGAGATCGAAGAGAACTACCGGAAGATGCGCATCGCCGAAGCCCAGTCGCGCGCGGAAAGCGACCGCCTCAACCTCATCATCGACTCGGTCGCCGATCCGATCGTCGTCACCGACGCGTCGGGCGCGACGTCGTTGATGAACGAGCCGGCCGAACGGATGTTCACGATTCCGCACGAAGCGAGCCTCATCGAGCAGCGCTGGGTCCAGGCCAACGACGCTCATTTCTCGTCCTTCATCGCCGGCATGCTGGCCAGCGCCGACCAGCGCCGCGTCGGCGAGATCGGCCTGTCGGATCCGAAAGACGGCGAGCCGATGCCGGTCGAAGCGATCGCCGGCAAGATCCTCTCCGAGCACGGTGAGCTGACTGCCGTCGTGACCATCCTGCACGATCGCCGCGAAGCGATCGAGAAGGCCCGTTTGTACGAACAGTTGAAGCAGGCGTCGGACGAACTCGAGCGGAAGATTCAGGCCGCGACCGCCGACATCGCGCATCAGAACGAGCTGCTGCGGCGCCAGGCGATCGAGCTCGAACAGGCCTCCGCCCTCAAGTCGCAGTTCCTGGCGAACATGTCCCACGAGTTCCGGACGCCGCTCAACGCGATGCTCGGCTATACGTCGATGCTGCTGCAGGGCGTCTCCGGCCCGATCGATCCGGCGGCCAAACGGCAGCTGGCCCGGATCGAGTCGAACGGCCGGCACCTGCTGACGATCATCAACGAGATTCTCGACATCTCCCGTATCGAAGCGGGCCGCATGCCGTTGCAGGTGAGCCGGTTCAAGATCCCCGAGCTCATGTCGGAGGTCCGCGCCGAACTCGAGCCGATTATTCTGCGGTCGAAGCTGATCGTGAACTTGCAGCTCGAAAAGGATCTGCCGCTGCTCACGGCGGATCGACAGAAAGTGAAGCAGATTCTGTTGAATCTGCTGAGCAACGCTCTGAAGTTTACGCACCACGGCGGCGTGATTATTGCGGCGCGGCGCGGGCGTGAGAAGACCGTCTTGCTCTCGGTCACCGACACCGGGATCGGCATCGCGGCGGACGACCACGAGAAGATCTTCGAGGATTTCCGCCAACTGGACAATTCGCCGACGCGCGCCTACAGCGGCACCGGACTCGGCCTGTCAATCTGTCAGCGGCTGGCGCAGATGCTCGACGCGCGCCTGACGGTGCAGAGCCAGCTCGGCAAAGGGTCGACCTTCACCCTCGCCGTGCCGATCAAGGGAAGAAAATGAGTACGAAAGAGAAAGAATCGCGCCCCCGCGTGCTGATCGTCGACGATTACCCCGATGCGCGAGAAATGTACTCCGAATACCTCCAGTTCTCCGGCTTCGACGTGGTCGAGGCGTCAAACGGTATGGAAGCGCTGCAGCGCGCGGTCGATGCCGCGCCCGACATCATTCTGATGGACCTGTCGCTGCCCGTCATGGACGGCTGGGAAGCCACTCGGCGGCTGAAGGCCGACAAGCGCACCGCCACGATCCCGGTGGTCGCGCTGACCGGCCACGCCCTGGCCGGAATTTCCGAAGGGGCTCGCAATGCCGGCTGCGATGCGTTTGTGACCAAGCCGTGCCTGCCCGAAGATCTGGTAAAAGAGATTCGGCGTGTGCTCGACGAGGCGTCGTCTGCGAAGAAGGGCCGCAGGAGCGGCAAGTATGCCAAGAACAGCATCAACTAGCGGACGCAAGGGCACGCGAGTGACCACCGCGCCGCCGCTCCGGTCCGGCGGGAAAAAGGTGGCGTCCGCATCGAGAGAGAAGGCGTCCGGAAAAGGGGATGGATCGACGAAACCGGCGGGCCTGCGCAACCGCCGCGACGCGCGTCAGCTGCAGACGCGACCGGCGTCCGAACGGGTCCTGCACGGCGGCCGGAACGCGACGGCGGATGCCGCCGCGAGCGCGAGCCGCGGCAAATACGTGTACTGCATCATCGATTCCGGCGATCCCCTGCGATTCGGGCCCGTGGGCATCGGCGCCGATCCGTCAGAGGTCTACACCGTTCATTTCAAGAACCTCGCCGCCGTCGTCTCCGACGCGCCGCTCGAAGTGCTCGACTCGACCCGCGAAAACGTGCTGGCGCACGAACGCGTGAACGAAACCGTCATGCGCGAGCACACAGTCATCCCGATGTCGTTCGGCACGATCTTCAAGACGCGCGAAGACATCGTGGAGCTGCTGCGATCGGCGGCCGAGGCGTTCGGCGACGTGCTGGACAAGATGCAGAACAAGCTCGAATTCGGCCTGAAGGTGTTGTGGGATCGCGACCAGGCGATCCGTGAAGTGGAGGGCGAAGACGACGACATCAGCCGGCTGAAGAAGGAGATTTCGGGGCAAAAAGGGCCGACCTACTTCGCCAGGATGCAGTACGGGCGCCTGATCGATTCGGCGCTGCAGGCGCGGTCGGAGCAGTATGGCACCGACATCCTCGAGCAGCTGCGCGAAGTCTCGGTCGCGTCCCGCATCAACAAGCCGATCGGCGACAAGATGATCATGAACGCCGCGTTTCTGATCTCGCGCGATCAAGAGCAGGCGTTCGACGCGAAAGTGAAGTCAATCGCCGGCCGGTTCGACAAACTGACGTTCAAATACACGGGGCCCTGGCCGCCGTACAACTTCGTCAACATCCGCCTGAAACTGGAGCGGGCCTGACCTGTTCATCCTGGACTCACTCCTCATCGGCTCGCTGCGATTCGTCCTCGAGAAGGTGGCCGCGGCGGCCGAGGCCGAGCTGCACGACGACACGGCGCTCCGTGAGCAGCTGCTGGACGCGCAGATGCGCTTCGAGCTCGGCGAACTCTCGGCCAGGGAATTCCGAGTCGTCGAGCGCGACATCCTGGCCGCCATCCGCGAAATGAAAGGGCAACAGCCGGGCGCCCTTTCGATGTCACCCACCGACGGCGTGACCGGCGTCGACATCGAGAGCTTCGACTCTGAGCGGTAGCCTGCCGCAATTCCATTTCTTCGGCGGCAAAGGCGGCGCCGGCAAGACCACCTGCGCGTGCGCCTTTGCGCTGTCGGCCCTGCAGCGTGACCGATCCGCGTCGGTGCTGATTGTCTCGACTGATCCCGCGCATTCCCTGCGGGACGCGCTCGGCCGTCCCGTTCCGGCGCGACTGCACGCGGTCGAACTCGATGCGCCCCGCGCGTTTGCGCGATGGATCGCGCGCAATCGGCATGCCGCCAGCGACGTGCTGGAGCACGGCACCTGGCTGGATCGCGACGACATCGCGGCGCTCCTCGAATTGCCCATTCCCGGCATCGACGAGCTGGTCGGGCTGATCGAGATCGCACGGATTGCCCGGTCGCCAGTTCGCGGCCGCCCGCGCCGCCCGGCCCGCCGTCATCCGGGGGGATACGACGTCGTCGTCGTCGACACCGCACCGACCGGTCACACGTTGAGGCTCCTGGCGGCGCCTCACACGGTCGCCGTCGTGGCCGATCTGCTGGATCGGCTCCAGGAGGAACACCGCATCATTCGTGCGCGGTTTGCGCAGCGCTCGCGCCCCGAGGCCGCTGACCGCCTGATCGAGGAGGTCGCGCGCCAGGCCCGGGAAGTGGCGGCGCGGCTGCGCAGCCCCTCCGACACCCGTTTCCACTGGGTCACGCTGCCGGACGCGATGGCGATCGCGGAATCGGAAGACGCGCTCGCGGCACTGGCGCGAGACGGCATCCGCGTGCCCGCGATCATCGTCAACCGCGTGCTGACCGATGAGGGTCCGTGTCCGATCTGCGACCGCCGTCGCGCCGAAGAAGCTGCCATCATCGCGAAGGCGCGCCGCGTGTTCGGGAAGGATCGGCGGCTCTCGATTGTGCCCGCGCAGTTGACGGAGCCGACCGGCGTCAAGAGGCTGGCGGCGATCGCGACAAGCCTCTCGGGTTGCACGGCTGACGCGGCCATTGTCCGCCCCCGGGATGTCCGCGCGCCGCGCGGTCAGGCGCTCAGCCTGCCTGATGGGGTCGCCACCGGCGTGGATCCCGCGACCCTCGAGGCCCTGCGGAGTGCACGGGTGATTTTCGTCGGCGGCAAGGGCGGCGTCGGCAAAACGACGGTCGCCGCCGCGATTGCGCTGTCGATCGCGCGCGCGCACCCTGACGCCGCGGTGTTGCTCCTCTCGACCGATCCGGCTCACTCGGTGAAGGATGTGTTCAAGGGCCATCTGCCGACGATCTTGCAGGTCCTCGAGCTCGACGCGGCAGCCGCGTTTGCCGCTCGGGCAACCGCGTTCGAGCCGGCGCTCGATCAGATTGCGGGCCCCGACAGTCGTGCGTCGGAGTTGCTCACGCTCGCGCCTCCCGGCATCGACGAGCTGTTCGGCATGCTGACGGTGATCAACGCCCGACAGCAGTACGACACGATCGTCGTCGACACCGCACCGACTGGCCACGCGCTGCGGCTGCTCGAGACGCCGGACCTGGTGCGGGAGTGGGTCCAGGTGCTGATGCGAACGCTGCTCAAATATCGCGAAGCCGTTCACGCGCCCGCGCTCGCCTCTGCGCTGGTTGATCTGTCGAAAGACATCCGTGATCTACAAGCGCTGATGCGCGATCCGCGCGCGACGCGCTTTCTCGTCGTGTCGCGCGCGGCCGACTTGCCGGTCCAGGAGAGCCGGCGTCTCTTCACCCGCTTGCGCCGGCTGCGCCTCGCGACGCCGGCGCTGATCGTCAACGGCATCACGCTCGCGCCCGGCCGCTGCCGCCGATGCCGCCAGACCGCCGCTGACGAACGCGTGCAATTGCAGGCCCTGCGGCGCCTGGCGGGACGGCGGGTTATCATCCAAACGCCCCTCGCGGCGCCCTCGCCGCGGGGGATCGCTGCCCTCGACAGGTGGCGGCGATCGTGGATCGTCGAATAGCCGAATGCTGATCTACGTGTACTGCGTCATCGCTTCGAACCGCCGGACGCGTCTGCCTCGCACACCCGGCGTCCCGGGCGCCTCGCACCCACGGCTGCTCGACGTCGAGCGCGGCTTGTACCTCGCGGTCGCCGACGTGCCGGCCCGCCAGTACGATGAGGCGGCCGTCAAGGCCCATCTGTCCGATCTCGCCTGGGTCTCGCGTGCGGCGGTGGCGCACGAAGCCGTCATCGAGTCGTTCCCGGGAGCTGACGCGGTGCTGCCGATGAAGCTGTTCACCATTTTCACGAGCGAGCGACGCGCGCAGGCGCACATGGCCGCCCATCGCGCGCGCATCAAGTCCGCCATCAAACGTGTCAGCCGCCACGATGAGTTCGGTATTCGCGTGGTCCTCGATCGGCGGCGGGCCGCGGGGCTGCCCCGGCGAGG
>JBPYEE010000445.1:0-7508 GCA_051985095.1 Vicinamibacterales bacterium
AGGCCTCGTTATCGGGGCAGCTGTCCCAGACCGCGGCGGCGGCCGGCGCGATGGCGTCGGCCGTCGCCGGTACCACCGGCAGGACGTCGTAATCGACCTCGATCGCCTCGGCAGCGTCCTTGGCCTCCTCGAGGGTCTCGGCGACGACGAAGGCCACCGGATCGCCGACATAGCGCACCCGCTCGCGTGCCAGGAACGGCTGCGGCGAAACGAACGCCGGAGCGCCGTCGCGCCGCTTGCGCGGCACCTTCGGGGTGAGCGGGCTGAGTTTGAGCACCGCAGCGTCGTCGCCGGTCAGGATCGTGACGACGCCGGGCATCGCCCGCGCCGCCTCGGCGTCGATCCGCAGGAGGCGGGCGTGGGCATGGGGCGAACGCAGCACGAAGGCGCGCAGCTGCCGGTCTTCCCTGACGTCGTCCACATAGCAACCGGCGCCGCGTACGAGGTAGGGGTCTTCCTCCCGCGGGACCGGCTGGCCAATGCCGTATTCACCCATGAGACGTCAAACTCCGTCGCCCGGCTGTCGCGTTGATGGGCCCCTGATGCCCCGCGAGCGCGCCCGGATCAAGGGCACTGTCGAAGCCATGATGCTTTTGATGTACCGGTCCCGCTGTTCCCGTCCCGGGGGCAGGACCTGAGGCTGGGCTTGCGACCTCGCCGGGGCGCGCCCGGCACCGTCCGCGCTCACAACCGCTCCCGCTCCGATGTCCGCCACCTCGACAGGTAGCGCTCCAGGAACACCACCGACTCTGTGAGCACAACCCCCACCAGCGCGATGATGATCACTGGCACGAACAGCTTCGCGGTCGCGAAGTTGTTGGCGTATTCGACGATCATGCCGCCCAGTCCGCCGAGCGCGGTGAAGAATTCGCCGACCACGATGCCGATGATCGCCAATCCGACCGAAAGCCTCACACCCGCCATGATGAAGGGAACGGCGGCCGGCAGCACGATCTTGAAGAAAATCTGCGACGGCGTGGCGCCGTATGCGCGGCCGATCTCGAGCATCGAGCCGCGCACGTCCTTGATGCCGGCGTAGGTATTGACGATCACCGGGAAGATCGCGACCGACACCAGGATCGTGACCTTTCCGGCAAACTCGAGGCCGACCCACAGGATGATGAGCGGCACGAGCGCGATGCGGGGGATGGCGTAGAACGCATTCACGAACGGATCGAGTGCGTATTCGAGCAGAGGCCATTGCGCCATGACGATCCCGATCGCAATCCCGCCGACGATGGTGATGGCGAGACCGAGCGAGAACGGCAGCAGGCTCTGCTTCATCGCGGTGATGAGCGTCCCGTCCTGCCACAGTTCGATCGCGGCAGCGAATACGGCGCTCGGCGGCACCATAAAGACGGGGTTCATGTGACGCCCGAAATATTCCCATGCCGCAAAGAACAGCGCCACCGACGTCAGGCGGACGAGATTGGGATAAAGCAGCATGGCGGTTCCTTCGACGCTAATGGGGCTGTTTCAGCAGCCTTCTGAGATGGGCGCGGCAGGCCGCGAATTCCGGCCGCGCCCGGACGTCTTCTGTCAGACGATGTGGTGCAAGCGGCGATTGCAGGATCGTCGACAGCCGGCCCGGGCGCGTTGAAAACACGAAGATCCGGTCCGCCATCAGCAGCGCCTCGTCGATGCTGTGGGTCACGAACAGGACGGTCATCCGGGTCTGCTGCCAGATCCTCAGGAAGTCTTCCTGAAGCTGCTCCCGGGTCTGCGCGTCGAGGGCGCCGAACGGCTCGTCCATGAAGATCAGGATCGGTGCGCGCATCATGGCGCGCGCGATTCCGACCCTCTGCTGCATTCCCCCCGAAAGTTCGTGCGGGTAGTGGTCCGAAAACGATGACAGCCCGACGAGATCGAGGAAATGCCGCGCCCGTTCGGCCCGCTCCCGCTTCGGCACGCCGTCGAGCTCGAGCGGAAATTCGACGTTCCGTGCGACCGTCCGCCAGGGCAGAAGACCAAAGTTCTGAAACACCGTGCACGCGTCCTTGCGGGGCGCCCTCACCGGCGAGTCTCCGATCATGATCGTACCCTCGTCGGGCATCAGCAGTCCCGCCGTCATCCTCAGGAGCGTGGTCTTGCCGCATCCGCTCGGTCCGAGCAGCGCGACGAATTCGCCGGCTGCCACGGTCGCCGAGATTTCCGTCAGCGCCACCATCACCCCCGAGTCGCTCTTCGCCGTCCTGCGGACGGGGAAGAGCTTGGTGACGCGATCGAACCTCAGGGTGTGATCGCCTGCGGCACTCCCGACCGTCTTCACCCCCGACTGCGGCGCGTTCATTGCGGCTTGCCTATTTTGCGAGCGCGGGGTCTTTCAACGCGGCAGCTACGAATCGTCCGTCGGCGATGGCCGAGGGATCGACGCTGCGACTGAGCACGCCCAGTTCGGTGCCGGTCCCGGCGGTGAATTCGGTGATGGCAGCGTCGAGACCGCCGTCTCCGCCCCACACCCCGTCCCTGTTGAGGTCGTGGATGACGCGCTTGCAAAGCCCGAGGTCGAGCGCGGGAACCCGTTCGTGGAGAATCGTCGCTGCCTCGTCCGGGTTCTGCATGATGAAGCGCGAGCCGCGGATCCCGGCTGTGGTGAGTTCCTGGATGACGGCCGCCTTGCTGGGATCGTTCACGGTCGCGACCCTCGCGACGTTCCACACGTATCCGAGTCTCGGAAACTCGATCGCGATCTTCGCGACCACCCTGACCTTGCCGGTGTCGATAGCGTCGAGCGCCGTCACCGTATTGACGAGCGTGGCATCGGCGCGTCCGCCCAGCACCGCCTGAAGCCGCGCCGGGTGTCCGCCGACCTGGATGAACCTCGAACCCGAGGCGTCGACCCCGTGCCGACGCATCAGGATACGGGGAAGCTGGTCGGGCAGGGCGCCGGGACCGGAGGTGGCGATTACCTTGCCGGCGAGATCGGCGACGGTGCTGCCCTTGTCGGCGGCGATGACAACGTTGTAGTCGGGAAGCGGCGACCAGGATCCCACGGCTTTGATGTCGGCGCCGGCTCCCAGCGCCGAAAGCACGCTGAAGGTTCCGACGCCACACCCCACGTCGGCCTGATCGGACAGGACGGCGCGCACCGCGTTGGAGTCCCCGGTGACGTAGGTCTCGTCGATTGCGAGATCGTTGAGCCAGCCCTTCTTGCGCGCGACGTAGTAGGGCAGGAACAGCGTGGTCGGGGTGGTCGGAAATACGATCCGCACCTTCGCTTCGGGGCCAGCCTTCGCGACATCTGCGACTGTTGCGCCATCCGCCGACGCCGCACCTTGCAGGCTCGTGCAGACCGCGATCAGGATCGCCACAAATCCTGCGATCATCCGCTCCGTCATCGCTGGGCCCCCTGCAGCCGGTTCCGGCCATCACGCAGCGTCGATATTGACTAACTGGTCATATTGATGTCAAGTATCGCAGGGACCAGGGCGTCACGACCATCCGTTGTTGACCGTCCATCGTTGACCGTCCATCGTTGACCGTCCATCGTTGACGTCCCCGTCATTGATCTGCCGGTCTTGAATGCGGTCCGTCCCCGCTTGCTGGAAAAGCGGCAGTTCCGATCTCTCGGCGGATATCCCATGCCGGATTTCATCGAGCGCGAGTCGCGCCTTCGGAGACCAGCCTGAAAGTCCAGTCTTGAAACCGCCCCCGTTCGAGTATTACGCGCCGACCGATCTGAATGAAGCGATCGTTTTGCTGTCGGGTTGCGAAAACGCCCGGCTTCTCGCCGGCGGGCAATCGCTGATGGCGATGCTCAACATGCGCTACGTGTTCCCGGACCGCATCGTGGATCTCAATCGTGTGGCGGAGCTCGATTTCATCCGCGAGCAGACAGATACGATCGCGCTAGGCGCGATGACGCGGCAGCGGACCGTGCAGCACTCGCAGCTCATCGCCGCGAGGTTGCCGGTGCTTCCCAAGGCGCTGCGTCATGTCGGCCATTTTCAGACCCGCAACCGCGGCACCATCGGCGGCAGTCTGTGCCAGCTCGATCCCGCCGCCGAACTGCCCGCGGTCGCGATGGCCTATGACGCGATCGCGGTCGCGAACGGTCCGGGAGGTCGACGCGACATCCCGTTTGAGCAATTTCCGCTGACGTTCATGACCTCCGCGCTCGCACCCGACGAGATCCTCACCTGTGTCCTGTTCACGCCGTGGCGCGGCAGGATCGGGACCGGGTTTTCAGAATTCTCTCGGCGGCACGGCGACTTCGCCGTCGCTGGCGCGGTGGCGCTCCTGAGTGCCGGCGAGAGCGGCGCGGTCACGCGCGCATCGCTGACGGTGTTTGGCATTGCGGAAACGCCACGGCGGGTGCGGGAGGCCGAGAGCGTCCTCGTCGGGCGCCGGGCGAGCCCCGAGGTCATCGACGAGGCGGCGTCCTTGTGCATTGCGCATGCGACGCTCGAGGACGCCTACGGCAGCGCGGAGTATCGCGGGCACGTTGCGGCGGCGATGGCGAAGGACGCCCTCAACGAAGCCGCCGCTGAACTCGAGCGTGGGTGATGGCGCCATGAACGAAGCCGCCACGGCGCGCCTGATTTCCATCACCGTCAACGGCGAGCAGCGTTCGGCCGTCGCCGAGCCGCGGGTTACGCTCGTCGACTTTCTCCGCCACCATCTTCGTCTGACGGGTACGCATGTGGGCTGCGAGCACGGCGTGTGCGGTGCGTGCACGGTCCTGGTGGACGGGTATGCCGTGCGGTCGTGTCTGATGCTCGCGATCCAGGCGCAGGGCCTGAAGGTGCAGACGGTCGAGTCGCTCGGCACCGCGGAGGCGCCGCACCCGCTGCAGCGGGCGTTTTCCAGACACCACGCGCTGCAATGCGGCTATTGTACGCCGGGCATGCTGCTGTCGCTCGTTCAATTCCTCTCCGAGGTTCCCGACCCGACCGCGGACGACGTCCGGGAGGCCATCTCCGGCAATCTGTGCCGCTGCACCGGCTATCACAACATCGTCGCGGCGGCGCTCGCCGCCGCAGCCGAGCTGCGCGGCGACGGGGCTTAGAGATGGCGAACCGGCCCTTCGTCGGACAGCGGGTGCAGCGGCTCGAGGACCCCGCCCTGTTGCGCGGTGCCGGGCGCTTCGTCGACGACATCCACCGCCCCGGGCAGCTCGAGGCCGCGTTCCTTCGCAGTCCGGTTGCACACGGCATCGTCAGGTCGGTCGACGTCAGCGCGGCAACGGCGCTCGCGGGGGTGCACGCCGTCTATACGCTTGCGGACCTGAGGCCGGTTCTGACCGGAGACCGGCTGCCGCTTCAGTTTCCGAGCGACGTCCTGCCGCCCAATATCTCGCCGTTCATCCTGGCCTCGCAGGAGGTGAGGTTCGTGGGCGAGGCGATCGCGCTCGTGGTCGCCGACAGCCGCTATGTCGCCGAGGACGCGCTCGGCCTGATCGCTGTGGACATCGAACCGCGCCCCGCGGCCTCCGACTGCCGGGATGCGCTCAGGCCGGGCGCGCCCGACGTGCATGTCGGCCGCCGCGGCAATCTGCTCGTCGATTTCACGCAAGCCTACGGAGACGCCGACGCGGCGGTGGCCGGTGCGCCGCGGCGGCTGACGCTCGCCCTCAAACAGCATCGCGGCGGCGCCCATCCGATCGAGTGCCGGGGCGTCGTCGCCGACTATGAGCCGGATGCCGATGTCCTGACGGTTTGGAGTTCCACCCAGCTCGCGCACGAGGCCAGATTCTTCATCATGAGGATGCTCGGTCTCGACGAGAACCGCATCCGCGTGGTCACGCCGGATGTCGGCGGCGGGTTCGGCGCGAAGTTCATCCTCTATCCCGAAGAGGTCGCGATCTCGGCCGCGAGCCGGTTGCTCGGCCGTCCGATCAAGTGGATCGAAGACCGACGCGAGCATCTGATGGCCTCGATACAGGAACGCGATCAGTACTGGGACCTCGAGGTCGGCTTCGACGATGACGGCAGGCTGCGGGGGCTACGCGGGGCGATGATCCACGATGCCGGGGCCTATACGCTCCAGGGCATCAACCTTGCCTACAACGCCTCCACGAACGTCCCCGGTCCCTACGTTCTGCCGAACTACCGGCTCAGCGTGGCGGTGGTGGAGACCAACAAGGTCCCGACCGCGCCGGTAAGGGGGGCCGGCTATCCGGAAGGGTGCTTTGCGATGGAGCGCGTGCTCGACGCGATCGCCCGCGACCTTGGCCTCGATCGCGCGGAAGTGCGTCGCAGAAACCTCGTTCCCGCCGACGCCATGCCGTATCAGACACCGATGCAGGCCCGCTCCCGGAGCAGGATCGTCTACGACAGCGGCGATTTTCCGGCTTGCCTCGAGATCGCCCTGCGGCGCGCGGACCATGCCGGGTTCGAAGCCCGCCGGGCGCGGGCGCGGGACGGCGGCGTTCTCCTGGGATTCGGACTGTCGACCGGAATGAAGGGCACCGGGCGGGGACCGTTTGAGTCCGCCGTGGTGCGGGTCGGACGGTCGGGCCGGGTGTCGGTCTACACGGGAGCGATGGCGATGGGGCAGGGCCTGAAGACGATCCTGGCGCAGATCACCGCGGACCAGCTCGGCGTACGGCCCGAAGAGGTCACGGTGGTGAGCGGCGACACCTCGACGGTGCAGCTTGGCCTCGGTGGCTTCGCGAGCCGGCAGACCGTGACCGCCGGCAATTCGACCTATCTCGCGGCCCGGTCCGTGCGCCAAAAGGCCATGGCTGCCGCCGCGGCGCTGCTCGGCGTCGCTCCCGACACCCTTGAGATCGAGAACGGGGTCGTCCACGTACCGGGAAAGAACGTTGCCGTCAGCCTCCGCGAGATTGCCGATCAGCTTGCCGGCGCTCCCGGCTACAATCTCCCCAGCGGCGTCTCTCCCGGCCTCGATGCCGCGGTGAATTTCGAGACCTCCGCCCTGACCTATGGTCTCGGCGTCCACGCCGTCGAACTCGCGGTCAATCCCAACACCGGCGGGGTAAAGCTGCTGAACTACGTCGTCGTCACCGACTGCGGCAAGGCGATCAATCCGCAGACCGCCGAAGGTCAGATTCACGGCGGCGTGGTTCACGGCATCGGCAACGCGCTGTTCGAGTGGATGGGCTACGACGACAATGCGCAGCCCTTCACCATGACGCTCGCGGAATACCTGCTGCCGACGGCCCCGGAAATCCCGCCCATCGACGTCGCGCTCGTGGAATATCCGAGCCCGAACAACCCGCTCGGGGTCAAGGGCATCGGCGAGTCCGGCACCGTGCCCGCGGCGGCTGCGATCGTCTCCGGCATCGAAGACGCGCTGCGCGACTACAACGTCGTCATCGCAGAGGCACCGGTCGGTCCGGCGAAGCTGTTCGAACTGATCAGACGGTCTTGAGGCGTCACCAGCCCTTGTGCGGCAGTACAGGGTCGGATTCCGCACGCTCCCTCGGCCACACCGGCAGATAGTGGACGCCGTCCTGCAGCTGGATGACGAGTGCCGACCCCAGAGTGTTCTGGCCCTTGTCGTCGAACTTCACGCCCTTGTAGCGCGTGATGAGCTGCTCCGGC
>JBPYEE010000446.1:0-6949 GCA_051985095.1 Vicinamibacterales bacterium
GTCCGGCTGCTCCTGGAGCGCGGCGCCGACCCGAACGAATCGGCGCGTTGGCTGACGCCGTTGATGATGGCGGCCGGAGACCAGGAGCCGGCTTTCGTCGAGCTTCTCCTCCAGTCCGGCGCCGATCCGCGCGTGCGGGGCCTCGGCGGGTCGACCGCGCTGTCGGAGGCGGTCTCGGGCGGCGCGCTGAGCGATCTCGATCGACCGCTGCTCGGCGGCTGCCGCGCGGCGACCGTCCGCGCGCTGCTCGCCCACGATCCCGCCCTGACGCTCCCGAACACCATTGCCGGTCGCGAAGCCGTCTTCTGGGCGCGCGTGCACCGATGCGCTGACGTGCTACGACTGGTGGGACGCTGACACGGCCGGGTGCCCGCCGATCCAGAAGCGCCAAGGCCGATTCGTCCCAACGCGGATGCCGATGCGCGGCCCGCAGGTGACGCCGTTCACGACGATTTGACGGTCCTCGACGTAGAGGCGCTCGCCGAGCAGGTCGGCGCGGTTGTCGCCCAGCGTAATGCCCATGGCTTGCGTCAGGTTTCCCGGCCCTCGGCAGAGATCGTGCGCCCGCAGCGCATCGCGCTCGCGCCGCGGACGACGCCCCTTGGTCGGCGTCATACGGCGCCGACGCATTGCGTCGACGCCGTCGAGCGGAGCGAGCGCACGGACGAGTACGGCCGCTGGCGAGCCCGCCGGTTCCGAGACGACGTTGAACAGCGCGTGAATCCCGTAGTTCAGGTAGACGTAGGCATAGCCGGGCGGGCCGTAGAGTGGCGCATTTCGATTCGTCGGCCCGGGCGCCGCATGGCACGCCGGATCGTCTTCGCCGATGTACGCCTCGACCTCAACAATGATTCCGCTGGTCTCTGTGCCGCGGCGGTGATGGACCAGGACTTTGCCGAGCAGATCACGCGCAACCTGGAGCGTCGGACGCGCGTAGAACGATCGCGGTAACGTCACCGACTAGGAAGTCGCCCTGACGCCGCTCCGGCGAAGCGTGGCCAGCGCGCGTTCTGCCGACCGGACGACCTGTGCATCGCGGTCCTTCAGCAGCGGTTCGATCGAGGGGATCGCCGCAGGGTCGCCGCCGAGGCCGATTGCGTCGACCGCGTCGGCCCGAATCCGCGCATCCGGATCGCCCAGAAACCGGGCGACCAGCGGCGCGCGTCCCGATGCGAGCTCGGAGAAGTAGGCCCAGGCCTGATCGCGCAATCGCGGTCGTATCAGCGCCTCCCGGATGGTGTCGGCGGGTGTATTCGCGATCATCGCCGACGCGAACGCCGCCGCGAGGGCGACCGTGTCAGCGCGGTCCGTGTTCGCCGCGGCGTGAATGGCGGTCAGCTCGTCGGCCGCTCGCAGCCGTCCGAGCCCCTCAATCGCGGCGATGCGCACGGCCGTCGAGTTCGACGTCAATCCGGCGACGAACAAGGGTTCACTGGACGGGTGCGCAATCCGGGCGATCGCGTTGACGGCGCCGTCTGCGAACTCACCGCGGGCGTAATAGTTGAACAACTCGGTCAGCGCCTGTGTTGCACGCTCGTACCGCATCGAACCCAGCGCGTCCATCGCCGCCAGTTTCACGATTCGATCGCTGTCATTGAGCGCCGCGATGACGGCGTCGCCGACGCCGGGATCGATCGGGCCATCCGACGATCGATGGGTGAACACCCGTCCGAGCACGCGCAGCGCGGCGTCGCGAGCCCCCGGGTCTGGTGAACCGAGAAACGCGATGAGCTCCGGTCCGCTGGCGCGCAAAAGCTCGGCGCGCGCCGCGCCGGCCGGCTCAACCGCCAGGACGCCGAACGCATAGAGCGCTTCGAGCGCAGCGCGCCGATTCTTCCCGGGCATCGCCGCGCGCAGTCCCGTCAGCACCTCCTCCGGCACCGGCGCCGCGCCGATCGCCAGCGGTCCGGTCGAGAAGATGGGCTCCGCGAGCACCGCGTTGCGCACCTCGAGCACGAGACCGACCCGACGACGGGTCACGACCTTGTCCGCCAGGAAGATGTTCAGTTCGGCGGCGATCGCTTCAAGCCGAACTTCAGTCTGAGGGTCGGTCAGCAGCTTCGCAATCGGGACGGCCGACTCGGCATAGGCGGCCTCCTTCAGCATGCGGACGGTGCGCAGCCGGACCGCTGGATCGGCGCTCGAGAGATCGCCGACTGCCTTTTCGAACGGAACCTGCGCCGACGCGGAGACCGCGACGAGCGCGACGCTAACGGCCAGCGGCGTACGCATGCGATCTGCCTTCGGCGAGAACCGGACGAAGATACCGCCCGGTGTGCGATGTCTCGATCTGCACGATTTGTTCGGGGGTTCCGGTCGCGACGACGCGCCCGCCATCGTCGCCCCCTTCTGGCCCCAGATCGATGACGGCGTCGGCAGTCTTGATGACGTCGAGATTGTGCTCGATGACCAAGAGCGTGTGGCCGGCGTCGAGCAGTTTGCGAAAGGCGGTCAGCAACTTCGCGATGTCATCGAAATGCAGGCCGGTCGTCGGCTCGTCCAGAATGTAGAGCAGCCGTTCGCCGCCATGCGATGACAAGTGTGCGGCAATCTTGATGCGTTGCGCTTCCCCGCCCGAGAGGGTCGTCGCCGGCTGGCCGAGCCGGAGGTAGCCGAGGCCGATTTCGTCGAGGACCTGCAGCCGGCGCAGGACCTTCGGTGAGGCGCTGAAGAAGGTCAGCGCCTCGCGAACGGTGAGGTCCAGCACCTGGTGAATCGTACGGCCGCGATACCGGACCTCGAGCACCTGCGGCTTGAAGCGCCGACCGTCGCATTGATCGCACGGCACGAAGACGTCGGCGAGAAACTGCATCTCGACGCGAACCTCGCCTTCACCCTGGCACGCTTCGCAACGGCCGCCCGGCACGTTGAAGGAAAAATGGCTCGCCGTCAACCCCCGCGATCGGGCGTCCTTGGTCGCGGCAAAGAGTTCGCGAATCGGATCGAACGCCTTCAGATACGTGACCGGATTGGATCGCGGCGTCCGGCCGATCGGCGCCTGATCGACCAGGACGGCGTCGGTGACGAATTCCGCCCCTTCGAGCTTTCTGAACGCGCCCACCCGCTTGTCCCAGCCGCCTTTCGCGCGCTTGATGGCTGCATAGAGCACGTCGTGGACCAGCGTCGATTTCCCCGACCCGCTGACGCCGGTGACGCACGTCAACGTGTTCAGCGGAATCGTGACGTCGATGTTCTTCAAGTTGTGTTCAGTCGCGCCGACCAGCCGGATCTTCTGCCCGGTCCCGCGCCGGCGCGTCGGTGGAACGGGAATCGCGAGTTCCTGCCGCAGGTACTTCGATGTGAGCGATCGCGGCTCCTGCATCAGTCCCGCGAGCGGTCCCGAGAACACGACGCGGCCGCCCTGTTCCCCGGCGCCGAGGCCGAGGTCGACGATATGGTCGGCGACCCTGATCATCTCAGCGTCGTGCTCGACGACGAGAACCGTGTTGCCCTGGTCGCGCAGCTGGCGCAGGATGGCGATCAGCCGCAGGTTGTCGCGGGAGTGCAGGCCAATCGACGGCTCATCCAGAACGTACAGCGTGCCAACGAGCGCCGATCCGAGCGAGGTCGCCAGGTTGATGCGCTGCGCCTCGCCGCCCGACAGCGTCGACGACAACCGGTCGAGCGTGAGGTAATCAAGGCCAACGTCGCTCAGAAACGACAGCCGGCGGCGGATCTCTTTGAGCACCTTGTCCGCGATCGCTTCCTCTTTGGCCGTCAGTCGCAGGTTGCTGAAAAACTGCTGAGCTTCGCGAACGGTCAGCGCCGCGACTGCGTCGATGGTCCGCCCATTCACCTGCACGTCGCGGGCTTCGCGACGCAGCCGGGCGCCGCCACAATCCGGACACGTCAGGTAGCCGCGGTAGCGGCTCAGGAAGACGCGTACGTGGACCTTGTACTTTTTCCGCTCGAGCCAGCGGAAGAATCCGCGAACGCCGTCATAGTCCTCAGACCCCTCGACGACGAAGCGTCGTTCGTCCGGCGTCAGCTCCGTCCACGGCACGTCGAGTCGAATCTTTGCTTTCTTCGAGGCGCGCTTCAGCTCGGCGAGCTGCGTGCGGTAGTGCGGTTTACTCCACGGCTCAATCGCGCCCTGGCTGATCGACTTTGAGGGATCGGGCACGACAAGATCCATGTCGAGTTCGATGATGTTGCCGAACCCGTGACACGTCGGACAGGCGCCGAAGGGGTTGTTGAACGAGAACAACCGCGGCTGCGGATCTTCATACGCGATTCCGCAGGCGCGGCATTCGAACCGCTCCGAGAACAGATGGAGCACCGCCTCGGATCCGGCGGTCGCCACTTGGTACGCCCACGCGGCACCGCCTCCTTCGAGATACGCTGTTTCGATGGAATCGGTCAGCCGCGCCCGCACGTCGTCGCCGCTGACCTGAACGCGATCGACGACGACCTGCAGCTGCGGGCGGTCAGCGAGCGCCGTCACCTCCACGTCGTCGAATGCGACCGCGCGACCGTCGACCAGCAGTCGTGCAAAACCCTTTTTGCGAAGCGTCTCGATCGTTGCCGCAATTGCCGCTGCGGTCACGTCGGGGCGTACTGGTGTCTCGATCGTTCCGGTGACACTGCGACCCTCGGTCCCCGCATCATCCGGAACTTCGGCGAGCTCATCGACCTCCGGGACGTCGGCCGATGGCGCGCCGGCGGTGTCGACGATCGGAAGGTCGAAGCCGATCAGCAAGCGCGTGCCGGGTGGCAACGCGCTCAGCTGACCGGCGACCACTTCCGCCGTCTCTCGGACTACCTCGCGGCCGCAGTTGCGGCAGAAGGTCCGGCCGACGCGCGCGTATAGCAGCCGCATGTAATCGTGGATTTCGGTCGTCGTGCCGACGGTCGAGCGCGGGTTGCGAACGCTGTTCTTCTGGCGGATCGCGATCGCAGGCGAGATCCCATCGATGCGGTCGACATCCGGTTTCTCCATCCGCTCGAGAAACTGCCGGGCGTAGGCAGACAGGGACTCGACGTACCGCCGTTGCCCCTCGGCATAGATCGTGTCAAACGCCAGCGACGACTTGCCCGAGCCGCTCACACCGGTCACGATGATGAGCTTGCCGACCGGCAGCGACAGATCGATGTTCTTCAGGTTGTGCGTACGCGCGCCGCGAATGACGATGTCGGCCGCGTCGGCGACCGTCTGGGTCTCCACAGTGGGCTTTCCTGGGGGTGATCTAAACCTTCATCATAGCGCATAATGCGGTCCATGCAGCCCGTGCATACCGACGCAGGACGGCGATCCCGCCGATGGTTCCTGGGACTGGGCGCGCTGTGGAGTGCGGCCCTCGCCGCATGCCGGTCGAAGGCGGGGACGCCGTCCTCTGCCGAGGCGCGGGCGCCGGGATCACCCGTCAGCCCCTACGGGGCGCGTTCGAAGTTCGAGCGTGCGAAACGCTACTTCCAGACCGATACGCGTGTGCCGCTCGAGGAGGCCTCGAGCCGCACGCCGCTGCATGACACCTACGGCATCATTACGCCTTCGTCGCTGCACTTCGAGCGCCATCATTCCGGCGTACCCGAGATTGATCCGGCAACGCACACACTCACGATTCATGGCCTGGTCGAACGGCCGCTGGTCTTCACGGTGGACGAGATCAAGCGACTGCCCTCGGTGTCGCGGATCCATTTCGTGGAGTGCTCCGGCAACAGCGGCAGCGAGTGGCGCAGCAGCGGTGCCAACGATCTGCAGCGTGCGCACGGCCTCACCAGTTGCAGCGAGTGGACCGGCGTCTCGCTCGCGCTGCTGCTCAAGGAATGCGGTGTTCAGCCCGAGGGTTCGTGGATTCTCGCTGAAGGCGCCGACTCGGGCCGGCACGATCGCAGCATCCCCATGGCGAAAGCGATGGACGATGTGCTCGTCGCGTACGGACAGAATGGCGAACCGATCCGGCCGGAGCAGGGATACCCGCTGCGGCTCCTCGTGCCCGGGTGGGAAGGCAACGTGAACGTGAAGTGGCTGCGGCGGATCAAAGTGTTGAGCCAGCCAGCCATGACGCGGGAGGAGACCTCGAAGTACACCGACTTGATGCCGGATGGCACGGCGCGCCAGTTCACGTTTTATATGGAGGCCAAGTCGCTCATTACGCGCCCCTCGGCAGGCGATATGCTCCCGGGGCGCGGCTTCTACGAAGTCACCGGCCTGGCGTGGTCCGGTCGCGGCGCCATCACCCGGGTGGAGGTCACCACGGATGGCGGCCGGACGTGGAACCAGGCGCAGCTGCAGACCCCCGTGCTGCCAAAGGCGCATACGCGGTTTCGCTTCGGCTGGAGGTGGGACGGCAACGATGCGCTCATCGCGTCGCGCGCGACCGATGACACCGGCTATACCCAGCCGCCCGTCCCGGCACTGGTTGAGGTGCGGGGCCTCAATTCGAATTATCACCACAACGGCATTCAGCTCTGGAAGATCGCGGCGGACGGAACAGTCAGCAATGGCAATCGGACCTGACATGCGCCTGCTCATCGGGATCGCGGTGCTCGGCGCGGTGGTGCGCGTCGCGGCGCAATCACCCACGTATGGCGTCGGACGTCCGCCAACGCCCGACGAGCTGAAGAGCATCGAGATCGAGGTTTTGCCGGACGGTCAGGGCTTGCCCCCGGGCACAGGCACAGCCATCGCCGGCAAACAGATCTACGCGACGAAATGCGCAACCTGTCATGGGCCGACCGGCAAGGAAGGACCGCAGGACATTCTTGCAGGCGGACGCGGGACCCTGACGACCGCGCGCCCGCTCAAGACTGTCGGCAGCTACTGGCCGTACGCGACGACCGTGTGGGATTATGTGCGGAGGGCGATGCCCTTCGATCACCCCGGCACCTTGAGCGTGAACGACGTGTACGCGGTGACGGCCTACGTGCTGTTCTTGAACGACCTCGTGCACGAGAACGAGGTCGTCGATCAGCAGTCGCTGCCGAAGATCCAGATGCCGAACCGGAA
>JBPYEE010000447.1:0-2716 GCA_051985095.1 Vicinamibacterales bacterium
TGGGAGCTTCTCAAGTCGCTCTGCGGCGCAGGACCGGTCTCCATTCGCGAGGCAGCACGGCGTGTCGGTCGCGATGTCAAGGCCGTACATAGCGACATTACGGCGCTGCGGAACGCCGGTGTCCTCGACCGCGCGACGGGTGGGGCCGTGGTGTTTTTGTACGAGGCGATTAGAGTCGAATTCCTGCTTCGAGCCGTGTCGTAACTACACGACCCGCCAGCAATATCCGGCGGGAATACTTCACGACGCTGCATCGTCCGATTCATGGGCGGCCCGTCTGTTCGCGCAGACCGCCTGACTGGCTCGGCCCGATGGCGTGACATGACGCCATCTGGCGTTTGTGGTCCTCGGTCGTTGCCGCGTTTTGCGCAACCCGTTGCCGTGCTGCGTTGGGAACCAGGCTGAGTGGGCGAGCGGGACGTCTCCAATTAGCGACCCGCACCCGACCAGTCACGTACAGTTGAGTGAGGCTGCACGACCTCGGTCCATGGTCGGGACGCATCCCAGCCTTTTCTCTTTCGACAGTGAAGCTGTCATCACGACCCGTCTGCTACGATGCAGGGATGCGTTCTGGCATCCGCCGCGCGTCGATCGCGGTGGCAGTGTGGCTCGCATCGCTTGGCGTCGGGCCGTTCGCCACGTCGCCGCAGCTCAAGATGTACTTCATCGATGTCGAGGGCGGCCAGTCGACGCTGATCGTGACGCCGGCCGGACAGTCGCTGCTCATCGATGCTGGATTTCCTGGTAGGGACGGCACTTTCGAGTCGTTGCCGGCCAATCCAGCGGAGGCGCGCGACGCGCAGCGAATCGTCACCGCCGCGCGCGATGCCGGCGTCACGCAGATCGACGTGCTGGTGACGACGCACTTCCACGCGGATCACGATGGTGGCGTCCCGGAACTTTCGCAGCTGATACCGATCCGCACGTTCGTCGATCACGACACGGTGCCGGCCGAGGCGGACGTCAACGTCCCGGGCACGCTCGCCGCGTTCGCACGCTACGCTGCCGTCCGCGCACGCGGTCAACACGTCGAGGCGAAGCCCGGCGACGCGCTGCCGCTTCGCGGCGTGACGGTCACGGTGGTCAGCGCCGCCGGCGTCACGCTCGCGCGCCCGCTGCGGACCGCCGGCGCGTCGAACCCGTCGTGTGCCACGACGAGGCTGCCCCCGCAGGAGCGGAACGAAAACCCGCGGTCCAACGGGATCGTGCTGGAGTTCGGCCGCTTCCGGTTCGTCGATCTCGGCGATCTGACCGGGCCGCCACTGTATGCGCTGTTCTGCCCGAACGATCGGCTCGGCCCCGCCGACGTCTACCTGCTGCCGCATCACGGCGGGCTCGATGCCGCCGACACCGCGCTGTTCGGCGCGCGGCCACCACGGGTTGCCGTCATCAACAACGGCCCGCGCAAGGGTGGTGCGCCGGAGATGCTGCGGGCGCTCGCGAAGAGTTCAGGAATCGAAGGCGTGTGGCAGCTTCACCGATCGGAGGCTCCCGGGGCGGTGAACGTCGCCGACGCGCACGTGGCAAACCTCGACACGAAGACGGCCTTCTGGATCAAAATCGACGCGAACGAGGATGGATCGTTCACGGTCACGAACGGCCGCACTGGCGCGACGACGACCTACGCCACCCATCGGTAATGGAGCCCTTATGGCGCTGGCGAGCGCTGCAACAGCGCGTGACGTAGCACGTCGACGCCGATCGCATAACCCCGCCGCGTCCTCCGCCGTGCCTGTCGCGGGCCCACATCGGATCGCGGAGCTGCCGGATGAACCGATCGAAGAATTCTCAGCCATGATCAATTGGTCTGCCGCGGAACCGCCACCAGAATGTCGACGCCAAAGACGAGCATGGCCAATCCGGAATCGTTGCTCCCACAGTGCGTTGAAGTCATCCCGAAGCGGGCGCAGGTCGAACAACGTCCAGGCCGATTGCAGGACAATGCTCAGCGCGGGCTGCAGATATTCGTAGCGAACTGCCGTTCATGAACGAGGACGGCCGAAAAACAAAACATAGCCGTCAGCGTCCTTGAGTTCAAATCCGCGCAAACCATCATCATCGTCCCTGAGTCGTTGAGAAAACTCGATATTTCGCGCCGCATATTCCTCCGCCAATGCGTCCGGGTCAGGCACATTGAGGTAGGCGTCCCAACGTGCCCCCGGTTCTCGTTTGCAGTTGGGAAGCGGATCGACGCCGACGTCCTTGAGCATGATCATGGCGCGGCCCCGCTCGACGATGCCGAAGAAGGGGTCGCCGGCGGGGCCTTGAAACGTGATGTCGAACCCGAGACGGTCGCGATAGAAGGAAAGCGCTGCCGCCAGATTCTTCACGATGAAGAACGGCGCAATGCAGGAGATTTCAGCTTTAGTCATCCAACCCTCACCAGCACGATCCGATCACTCGTCGTGCAAGACCGCCTGAGGATCCCACCTCAGCGCCTTATGGACCGCCGGCCAGCCCGCGAGCAGTCCCACCGCTCCAAACACAACGCTGGCGACGGCAAAGCTGGGAATATCGGCTTCGCTCACGCCGAACAGCAGGCTATGCACCGTATGCGCGATCAAGAGACTCAAGAGAATGCCTGCCAGGATTCCGGCACCGACGGACAACCCAATCGGCTGCCCTACAAACCGGATGACCCGCCATGTCGTCGCGCCCAGTGCCAGTCGTATCCCGAGCTCACGCCGCCGTTCGGCGACGTACTGGCTGGTGATTC
>JBPYEE010000448.1:0-12462 GCA_051985095.1 Vicinamibacterales bacterium
AAGCTGCGGAGTCACCTCAATTAATGCGTTGCACGCTCTGCGACGACACCGGCTGGCGGCCGGTCGACGACTCGTCCGGCGTGCGGCGAGTGGTGCGGTGCGACTGCTGGCGGGAACAGGTGGGCCAGCAGCGGCTCATTGACGCCAACATCCCGAAGCGGTATCAGCACTGCACGCTCGAGAACTTTCTCGCCTACAACGAATCGCTGGAGCGGGCCGTCGGCCAGGCGCGGCGGCTGATCGAGGCCTTTCCGGCGGTGCACGTCGGGCTGTTCTTCGAGGGGCAGCCGGGCGTGGGCAAGACGCATCTCGCCGTGGCCGTCCTCAAAGCGATCATCGAGCGGACCGGCGGTCGCGGATTGTTTAACGACACTCGCGAGCTGCTGCGGGTGATCCGCAGCACGTACGATCCCTCGATCCGGACAACGGAGCTGGAGGTCCTGCGACCGGTGCTCCAGGCCGACCTGCTGGTGCTCGACGATCTCGGGGCGGAGAAGACATCGGAGTGGGTGGACGAAACGATGAACCTGATCGTCAACACCCGTTACAGCGAGCGCCGCCTGACGCTGTTTACGTCGAATTATCCGGATATCCCGGACGATACCGATCCGAACTCGCTCCTCTTCCGAATCGGCGCCCGCATGCGTTCGCGGCTGCACGAGATGTGCGACTTCATCGTGCTCGACGCCGCCGACTATCGCGAGCGGCCGACCAACGCCGGCGCCGACGATCTCCTCGCCATGTGGAAGATGCGGACCAAAAGCGCGCTGCCCTCGCCGCGCAATGGCGGCCGGCAGGCCCGCGCGCACCTCCGGGACAACCGCGCCGACCTCAAGTGGCCGGGCGGCCGGGCGGGCACGTAGAATTGTGCATGGGACCTTGCCACCTGCTGATTTAGGCCTGTACGTTCACGTTCCGTTCTGCGCTGCGATCTGCAATTACTGCAACTTCAACCGCGGATTGTTCGACGCCGCACTGAAAGCGCGCTACGTCGACGCTGTCGTGCGCGAAATCGAGCAGGCCGGCGCCGGGGCGCCGCCCGGCGGCCGCGCGGCCGCCGATACCCTGTACTTCGGCGGCGGCACGCCATCGCTGCTCGAACCATCCGAGATCGCGCGCATCATTGGCGCGTGCGAAGCCAGCTTCGACCTCGCGCCGAACCGCGAAGTCACGATGGAGGCCAACCCGGAGTCGGTCGACCAGGCGCGCCTCGCTGCGTATCGCGATGCCGGCGTCAATCGGCTCAGCCTCGGCGTGCAGTCGTTTCGCGATGACGAGCTGCGGCGACTCTCGCGGCTGCACGACGCGCGCCGCGCGGGCGGCGCCGTGGCGGCGGCCCGCCGCACCGGGTTCGACAACGTCAGCATCGACCTGATGATGTGGCTGCCCGAACAGCGCGTCGCTGACTGGCTCGAGTCGATCGACGCGGCGATCGCCCTCAACCCCGACCACGCGTCGCTGTATCTGCTGGAGGTGTATCCCAACGCGCCCCTTAAGGACGAGATGGCTCGCGCCCGCTGGTCCCAGGCCCCCGACGAGGACGCCGCCGCGATGTATGAGGCCGGGATGGCGCGTCTGGAGTCGGCCGGATACGAGCAGTACGAGATCTCGAACGTGGCCCGGCCGCGGCGCCGGTCGCAGCACAATCTGAAGTACTGGACTGACGGCGAATGGCTTGGATTTGGCTGCGGCGCGCATTCGACGCGTGACGGCGTCCGCTACAAAAATGTCGCCGCGACGGAGGAGTACGTGCAACGCATCGCCCAGGGACGTCCGGCGGCGTGCGAGGTCCGGCGGATGACGCCCGCCGAGCGCCTGGGCGACGCGCTCTTTACCGGCCTGCGGCTCTGCGACGGCATCGATCTCGCAAGCCTACGGCAGCGCTACGGCGTCGACGTGTGGGGGCGCTTCGGCACCGAGTTGAGCCCGTTTGTGGACGCCGGGTGTCTACTGCACGAGGGTGACACGCTCCGACTGACGCGCCGGGGCATGCTCGTGGCGCACGAGGTAATGATGGTTTTCGTGTAGCCCCGAGTACGCTAAAGTAACACCCCTTTCGTGAAGGAGGACGTGATGTTTCGAAACGCCGTCGCGCCGGCAACCCGGGGCCGGGCAGGATGGATGGTCGTTGGACTCATGATGGCGATGCTTTCGACCGGCGCGGTGCGTGCGCAGCAGCCGGCAGCGCAGCCCGCGCAACAGGCACAGGCGCAGAAGAGCCCCTATGTATTTGCGGGCGACAGCGCAGTGATTCTGAACTTCGTCAAGGCCGACAAGACCGGCGATTTCGAAATGGTCATGAACAGGCTCAAGGAAGCGCTCGCCAAGAGCGACAAACCGGAGCGCAAACAGCAGGCGGCGAGCTGGAGGATCTACAAAGCCGCCGAAGGCGGTCCGGGCGGCTCGGTCATCTACGTGTCGACGATGGCGCCGGCCGTCAAGGGCGCTGACTACTCCGTGGCCGCGATTCTCAACGAAGCCTTCCCGCAGGAAGTGCAGGCGCTCTACAAAACGTACTCCGACTGCTTCGGTCAGCCTGCGCAGAACATCCTGAACCTGACGCTGGTCGTCGACCTCGGGAAGTAGCGTCCGCGTCCCGAGGCCGGTTACAGCTTCAGATTCAGTCCGACGTACACGCGGTGCGCTGGCGAATACAGCGCACCGCTCCCCAGCCTGAAGATCCGATAGTCGACGCGCAGCCGAATCGGTCCGATGAGCGTGAATTTCACGCCGCCGCCGACATTGCTGCCAAAGTCTGTGTCGTCGTGCGCGCCAAGCGATTCGTGGTACACGCCGCCGCCGACGGTCACGTACGGCTGGAATCCCGCGATCTCGACCGGGGTCTGCAGCAGCAGGTTGCCCATGGCCGTCGTCAGCGAGGGCGCCGCCGACGCCGGGTCGTCCGGCGTGTAGGCGTACTCGAACTCGAACCCCACAATCAGCAGCCCCACCCCGAAGGCGCCGCCGAGCGCCTCCCGGTTCGACGGCGTGGTATTGAGGCCGACAAAGCCGGTCAGATCCGCAAACGCCGCCGTCGAGTGCGCCGCAACGAGCGCCCCCGCCATCGCCAGAACACGCATCATTCGCATTTTGCGATGATAGTACAATCCTAAGTCGCGTGAAGTCACATCATTACAGCCAGCACGCCGGCGCGCTGCGGACCGAGCTCGGTCGTTCGCTGCCGCGCGCCGCGCTGCGCGCGCTGCACCGGAAGAGCCCCGTGCGCCACCTGATCGTGGCAGCGCGCCAGTTCGCGATTCTGGGCCTGGCCACCTGGGGGCTCATCGCGAGCGCACACCCGCTGGTGTGGATCGGCCTCGGACTCGTGCAGGGCTTCACCGTGTTCAACTTCACGGTGCTCCTGCACGAGGTGGTCCACCATCTCGTGTTCGAGCAGTATCACCCGCGCGCCGAGCGGGCCCTGGCGTGGCTGTATGCGATTCCGAGCGGCATCTCGGCGAGCCAGTTCACCCGCTGGCATCTGGACCATCACGCGGAGCTTGGCTCGGAGGAGGACGATCCGAAGCGGCACCACCTCTCGCCGAAAGTCAACGCGCGCTGGTACAAGCTGCTGTATTGCACGCCGGCCCTCTTTCCGATTTACTTTCGCGCCGCCCGCCGGGAGAGCGCGACGTATCCCGTGACGCTCCAGCGCCAGATCGCGTTCGAGCGCCGGATCTCGATGGCGGTCCATCTGAGCGTCCTGGCGGCCATCTGGATCGGGTTTGGCGCCGGCGCCGCGCTGCGCGCGTACATCATTCCGGTCTTCTTCGTCTTTCCGATCGCGTTTACCCTGAACCGTCTCGGCCAGCACTACGACATCGATCCGGGCGACCCGGCGAAGTGGGGCACGCTGATGCGCGGACACTGGTTCTGGGATTTCGCATTCCTCAACTCCAACTATCACCTCGAGCACCATTACTTCGCCGGCGTGCCGTTCTATCGGCTCCCGGCGCTGCAGCGCGCCCTCGCGCCGTTCTACGAGCGCCACCGCATGCGCTGGCAGACCTATTCCGGTCTCCTGTACGGCTGGTTCGTCGAGAACCGCACTCCGCATACCAACTGGGCATCGCCGGAGATCGATCATGCCGTTGCTGCCGATTCTCGTCTGGGTGTTCGTTAGTCAGAACGTTGGCGCCTTCGCAGTGCCGATCGACGTCACCGCGGTCACGATCGGACTGCCAGCCCTGGTCGCCGACCTCGATCTTGGAAAGCTGAAAGGGGACCTGCGCCAGGTCGGTTGGTCGACCGACGGGTCGCAGCTCTACGTCCAGACCGTCGAGGGGAACCCGCAGAACGAAAAGGCGCACCACTACACCGTGGCCCGCGAGGGTGGCGTGCTGCAGCCGGTCGATCGCGAACCGGACTGGGCCACCGCCTACTGGACCTTCAAGTCGGATCGATCGGCGCCCGGCGTGCCGACGCTCGTGATCGATGTCCGGCAAAAGCGCGAGACGACGAAGCTCGGCACCGGATCGAGCCGGCCGGGCACGATGGCGGCGAGCGGCGCCGCCAATGCCGAGAACGCGTCGCGAGCCAGCGAGGGGCAAACCGATGCGGTCGTCCGTTTCATCCTCCTCGACCAGACTGTCAGCGAGTTCGTCGACGAGCGGCCAATCCCCGGCCTGATGTTCGGCTGGGGTCCGCGCGGCAGCAGCGCGATTGCCTACACCGATCGCCAGGGCCACCTGATGCTGCTCGACGGCGAGAAGCGGCAGCGCACCGTGGCCGGCGTGAAGGATGTGAGCCTGCCGGCCTGGTCGACCGACGGCGAGCGGCTCGCCTACGTCGTGAAGGAGGGCCGAAGGAAGTACAAGCTCGTGTGGTGTACCATCACGAAGTGATGGACTTTCGGCCGACCGAAGAGCAGGCGCTGCTGCGTCGGACCGTCCGCGAGTTCGCCGAGACCGAGATTCGCCCGCACGTTCGCGAATGGGACCAGGACCAGCACTTTCCCACCGAGCTGATGCCGAAACTCGCGGCGCTCGGGCTGCTCGGCATCCAGGTTCCCGAGCGGTACGGCGGCGCCGCGATGGCGGCGATTGATTACTGCATTTGCATCGAGGAACTGGCGCGCGTCGATCCCGCGGTCGCTCTGTCGGTGGCGGCGCACAACGGTCTCTGCTCGTCCCATATCGCGCTGTTCGGAACGGAACTCCAGAAGCAGACATTCCTGACACCGCTCGCTCGCGGCGAGAAGATCGGCGCCTGGGGCCTGACCGAGTCGACCTCCGGCAGCGACGCCGCCGGGATGCGCACGACCGCCGTGCGCGCCGGGTCGTGCTGGATGATCAACGGCGCCAAGACGTTCACCACGCACGGACGCGTCGGCGACGTGATGGTCGTCATGGCCGTCACCGATCGCGCCGCCGGCTCGAAAGGGATTTCTGCCTTCATCGTCGAGCGCGGCACGGCGGGGATGTCGCCGGGCAAGAAAGAGGACAAGCTCGGCATGCGCGCCAGCGATACGAGCGAGGTGCTGTTCGAGAACTGCCGCATTCCCTCCGATCAGCTGCTGGGCGTCGAGGGCGAGGGATTCGTCAACACGATGGAGGTGCTCGACGCCGGGCGCATCGGCATCGCG
This sequence comes from Vicinamibacterales bacterium, assembly GCA_051985095.1. Taxonomy (GTDB): domain Bacteria; phylum Acidobacteriota; class Vicinamibacteria; order Vicinamibacterales; family CAVVIG01; genus Gp6-AA45. The sequence goes on from JBPYEE010000448.1 coordinate 5,585, forward strand.
GCGCTGTCGGTGGGCCTGGCGCAGGGCGCCTACGAGGCGGCGCTGCACTATGCGCGCGAGCGCCGCGCGTTCGGCAAGCCGATCAGCAGCTTTCAGGCGATTCAATGGAAGCTCGCCGATGCGGCGACCCGGATCGAAGCGGCGCGGCTGCTGACCTATCGCGCCGCGTACCTGAAGGAGAAAGGGGTCCGGACCACACTCGAGTCCTCGATGGCGAAGCTGTACGCGAGCGAGATCGCAGTGCGGGTCGCCGAGGACTGCGTGCAGATTCACGGCGGCTACGGCTTCGTCAAGGATTACGCCGCCGAAAAATACTTCCGTGACGTCAAGCTCACCACGATCGGCGAGGGGACGAGCGAGATTCAGCGGCTGGTGATCGCGCGACGGCTGCTCGCCCGATCGTGACCGTTCAAACGAGGCTGGCCGACGGCGTGCTCGCAGGTGATCCGCGCGCAATCGCGCGCGCGATCTCACTCATCGAGGACGAGGATCCCCGGAGCGTCGAGGTGGTGCGCGACATCTTCGGCCGCACGGGGCGTGCCTATCTCATCGGGGTCACCGGCCCGCCGGGCGCAGGCAAGAGCACCCTGGTCGATCGCCTCATCTTCGAGATCCGCGCATCCGGCCAGTCGGTCGGCGTGATTGCCGTCGATCCGACGAGCCCGTTCAGCGGCGGCGCGGTGCTCGGCGACCGCCTGCGGATGCAGGCGCACGCCCAGGACGCGGGCGTGTTCATTCGCAGCATGGCCACACGCGGGCACCTCGGGGGCCTCGCGCGGGCCACCGGCGATGCCGCGCTGGTGCTCGACGCGGCCGGCAAGGACATCATCATCATCGAAACGGTCGGCGTCGGCCAGGATGAGGTCGACATCGTGCGGACGGCCGACATCTCGATCGTCACGCTCGTGCCGGGGACCGGCGACGAGGTGCAGGCCCTCAAAGCGGGCATCATGGAGATCGGCGACATCTTCGTCGTCAACAAGTCCGATCGGGAGGGCGCAGACCGGCTCGTCGCCGCGATCGAAGCGACCCTCGCGCTCGGTGCGCTCCCGTCGGGCGCGTGGCAGCCGCCCGTCCTCAAGACGATGGCGACGGCGGGCAAGGGCATCCGCGAGCTGCTGGACACGATCGGGCAGTTTCGCGCGCACGGGGCGGCCGCGCAGGCCTCACGGCGACGGTCGCGCAGCGAATACCGGCTGCGCGAGCTCGTCTCGCAGCGGTTCATGGCACACCTCGCCGACGACGTCTTGACGCCGGGCGAATTCTCGGCAATTGTCGATCGCATCGCACGCCGCGATCTCGATCCGTATACGGCGGCCAGCGATCTGCTGCGGCGGGCGACCAGGTCATGAAAGCTGTTCTCGATCACATCGGCATTGCCGTGTCGGACCTCCCGGCGGCGCTCGCCTTCTATCGCGACGCGCTCGGGCTCGACGTCGAACCGCCCGAAGAGGTCCCGTCGCAGCAGGTCCGCGCCCACTTCGTGCCCGTCGGGGCGGCGCGCCTCGAGCTGCTCGAGGCCACTGCCGACGGGTCGCCGATTGCGACCTACATCGGCAAGCGCGGTCCGGGGCTGCATCACATCACGCTGCGCGTCGAGAGCGTCGAGGCGGCGCTCGCCGAGCTGCGGGCGCGCGGCGTGCGGCTGATCGACGCCGCCCCACGGCCGGGCGCCGACGGCTCGCTGATTGCCTTCGTCCACCCTTCGGCCACCGCCGGTGTGCTGGTCGAACTGAAACAGGCCGCCGCCGCTCGCCGCGGCGCGCCGGCCGCTCAAGGGCCGAGGGTCGCGCGGTGGACCCTCGGCGATCTCGATCTCATCTCCGTGTCCGACGGCCCGATTCGCCTCGACGGCGGCGCCATGTTCGGCATCGTGCCCAAACCGTTGTGGGCGCCGCTGGCGCCGCCCGACGATCGGAACCGCATCACGCTCGCGATGCGTCCGCTGATCGTGCGGGGCATGCGCACGATGATCATCGACGCCGGCGTCGGCGGAAAAGGCGACGCGCGGTTTAACGACATGTACGGGATCGATCGGTCCCGGTCGCTCGACGAGACGTTGGCCGAAGCGGGCATCGCACCCGAAGACATCGACCTCGTCGTCGCGACACACCTGCACTTCGATCATGCCGGCGGCTTCACCATCCGCGACGCCGGCGGCCGCCTGCGTCCGCGGTTTCCCCGGGCGCAGTACGTGGTCCGCCGCGGCGAGTGGGAGGATGCGACGCATCCGCACGCGCGCAACCGGGCGAGCTACATCGCCGACAATTTCGTCCCGCTGGCCGACGCGGGCGTGCTGCTGCTCGTCGACGAGGATCAGACGATTATGCCCGGCGTGAAGGTGCGGCGGACCGGCGGCCACACGAGGCATCACCAGATGGTCACAATCGAGTCGGGCGGCAGGAATGCGGCGTTTGTCGCCGATCTCATGCCCACGACCGCGCATCTGCGCGACGCGTGGGTCATGGGCTTCGATTTGTATCCCGTCGACACCGTGGCGGCCAAGCAGCAGTTCGTGGCGGACGCCATCGCGCGTGAAACCCTCGTGTTTTTCGAACACGATCCGAACGTCGCCGCCGGGTATCTCCGGACGGTGAACGGCCGGCCAACCATCGAACCCGCGTCATGACACCACCGACGATTGGCATCATCGGCGGCAGCGGCCTGTACGACATGGCCGAGCTGACCGACCGCGAAGAACGGCACCTGTCGACCCCCTTCGGTGCCCCGTCAGGTCCGTATGTGATGGCGACGCTCGGCGGCAGACGCGTGGCGTTTCTCGCGCGACACGGCGCCGGACACCGGATCCTGCCCTCCGAAGTCAACTATCGCGCGAACATCTACGGATTCAAGGTTCTCGGCGTCGAGCGCATCCTGTCGGCCAGCGCCGTGGGCAGCCTCAAGCACGAGTACAAACCGCTCGACATCGTGGTCCCCGATCAGTTCTTCGATCGCACCAGAGGGCGCATCAGCACCTTCTTCGGCCGCGGCATCGTGGCGCACGTCGCGTTCGCGCATCCGGTCTGCGGCGACCTGGCGGCAATCGCCGCCGATTCGGCAGCCTCGGTCGGGGCGACCGTGCACCGCGGCGGCACCTACGTAAACATGGAGGGCCCGCAGTTCTCGACGCTGGCCGAATCGAAGCTGTATCGCGCGTGGGGCATGGACGTGATCGGCATGACCAACCTCCAGGAGGCCAAGCTCGCCCGCGAAGCCGAAATCTGCTACGCGACGCTGGCGCTCGTCACCGACTACGACTGCTGGCATCCCGACCATGATGCCGTGACCGTCGATTTGATCATCGCCAACCTGATCCAGAATGCCGCGACAGCGCAGCGGACCATCGCCGAGGCAGTCCGGCGGCTCGAGGGCCCGCCGAGGTGCGGCTGTCAGCACGCGCTGGCGACGGCGATCATCACGCGCCCCGAACAGGTGCCGGCCGAGATCAAGCAGGAGCTGGCACCAATCATCGGCAAGTACATGAAGTAGCGCCGCCCATGGCCGATCACAAGAGCCTGATCGTCACCGGATCGATTGCGTACGACTACCTCATGTCGTTTCCGGGCAGATTTACGGAGCATTTCCTGCCCGAGCACATGAACCGCGTCAGCCTGAGCTTTCTCGTCGATTCGATGGAGAAGCGGCGCGGCGGCTGCGCCCCCAATATCGCCTACACGCTCGCACTGCTCGGCGAGCGGCCGCGCCTGATGGCGACGGCCGGCGAGGATTTCGGCGAGTACCGGCAATGGCTCGAAGCGGCCGGTATCGACACGTCGCTGACCAGGCAGGTCGACGGCAAGTTCTGCGCGTCGTTTTTCTGCAGCACCGACCGGGACAACAATCAAATCGCGTCCTTCTACACCGGCGCCATGGCGGAGGCCGGGCAGCTGTCGTTCAGAACGGTGCGCGACTGCGGTCTCGCCATCATCGCGCCGAACGATCCCGGTGCAATGGTCCAGTACGCCGAGGAATGCCGCACCCTGGATGTGCCGTTCATCTTCGATCCGGGGCAGCAGTGCGCGCGCATGGCCGGCGACGAGCTGAGCGATGGCATCGAGGGCGCGACCGTGGTCATCGTCAACGACTACGAGCTGGAGTTGCTGCGGCAGAAAACGGGCCTCAGCGAGAGCGAGATCGTCAGGCGGGCGCGCGTGCTGGTCGTGACGCGCGGCGAGCGCGGATCGACGGTGATGACGGCCGACACGCGGGTGGACGTCGCGGCCGTGCCGCCGCATCGGGTGGTGGACCCGACCGGCGTAGGCGACGCCTATCGAGGCGGATTGATGAAAGGGATCGCCCTCGGGTTGCCGTACGAGGTCTCGGCCCAGCTGGGATCGGTCGCGGCGACCTACGCGCTCGAACATCTCGGCGGGTTGAGCCACGCCTACACGTGGCACGAGTTCCAACGCCGGTACGAACGACACTTCGGTGCGTTGACGCTGCCGCAGACCTGAACCGCCGTCGGTGGCTGGCCTCCTCATCCTCGCCACGGTGTCGTCGTACCTGGTCGGATGGCTGATCGGGTGGCCGGTCCTCGTTCCCATCCTCAACACGGCGGCGAGTTATCCGTTCATGGTCGCCTCCCTGCGTCGTGGCAACCTCCACCGTGCGATCGGGTGGATGCTGATCTGGGGGCTGGTGATGGCGGTGTGCGCGACGGCGATGTCCTACCGCTGGCCGGCCGCGACCGATCGGTTGTTTGTCGGCGCTTCCGCATACCGCGTTGAGATGCAGGCGTGGGTCCTGACCGGCGTCGGCGCTGAAAGTACCCCTTCGGTCTTCCTGCCGCAGCACGTCTGGCATGCGGCGGTGTTCAGCCTCCTCGCGCTGGCAACCGGCGGCGCGCTGGCGATGCCCATGGGCGCCGTCCTCATCAACTACATGGGCCACTACGTCGGCACGCTTGCGGCGGCCGGCGCGCACCCCGGGGCGCTGCTGATCCTTGGGTGGCACCCGTGGGCCATCATCCGCGTCATCAGCTTCGTCGTGATCGGGGTGGTGCTCTCGACGCCGGTCGTGATCCGGACGAGTCCGCGCAGTGCGCGTCGTGCCGCAGGCCTCGGGCGGCGCGACCGGTGGCGCCTCCTGGGCTGGGCGGGCGTCGGGCTCGTCGTCGACGCGGTGCTGAAGACGCTGCTCGCACCGGCGTGGCAGCGTCTTCTCCTGCGCCTCCTCTCCTGACCGTCGGGCGGAGGCGCCCTGGATTACTGCTGCGGCGGCGGCGTGCCCGGCACCAGGAGGTTCGTCGTCTGCGTGGGCTGACTCGCGGCGGCCGCCGCGGCGCTGATGGCCGCTCCCTGGGCCGTCGTGCTCGCGTTCGCCGTCGCCGTGGGCGACGACGTGGCCGCCTGGTTCGAGGGTCCCGCCTGCTGCAGCGCGTCGAAGTCGACGAGGGACAGATCGTAGGCGAGCACCGCCGAGAGTTCGTTGCTGCGTGCCTGCGCGAGGTCGCGCTGTGCCTGGATGACCAGGAAGCTGGTCGACATGCCGACGTCGAGGCGTTTGCGCTCGGCATCCAGCCGCTGCTCGGCCAGCGTCCGCGCGGCCCGCGTTGTGTCGATCCGCTTGGCGTTCATGTCGACCTGCCAGTACGCGTTGCGGATCTGCTGGATGGCGCGCGCCTCGTCGCCTTTCAGCCGCTGCTCGGCCTGCTGCGCCTGCAGGCGCGCCCGTGCGGCGTTGGCCTGGTCAGTGCTCATGCCAACCGGATAGGACACGTTCAACCCGACCACCCAGGTCGGGTACTCGGCGCTGAACAGCTGACCGAGCACGTTGCCGAAACCGGTAATCGACCCGGGGCCCACGATGGTGCCAGGGAACCCTCCCGTCCGCAGGATCTGGGTCCCGCCGAGGCTGGCCGCCTGGTAGCTGGCGTTGACGCGCACGTCGGGCAGCTTCTGGTTGTCCAAATACTTCACCGCGATCCGGGTGTTCTCGATGTCCTTCTGTGCGCGCTGCAGGTCGGCGCGTTCGGTGAGCGCGCGCGTGATCGCGGCGTCGAGATCGAGAGAGGCGGTCGAGACCGGCGGCGAGTCGACGGTCTCGAGGGCGACGTTCCAGTTCTCGCGCTGGCTGGGGTCGACGATGAGCAGCCGCAGCTGATCCTCGGCGACCTTCACAGCGGTCTGCGCGACGATCAGCTGTTCCTGATCAGACGCGACCTCGGCTTCGGCCGACACGAGATCGAGCGGCGGCGCGGTCCCGACGTCGACCTTCGCCTTGTTCACGCGCGCCAGTTCCTGGGCGAGGTCGAGCGCCGACTGGCGGGCGTCGACGTTTGCGTGGGCCGCCACCAGGTTCCAGTACGCCGTCTTCACGTTGGCGGTGGTGTGGACGATGCTTTCACGCAGCCGCGTGTCGGCGATGGCCCGGTTCACCTGGCTGGTCTGCAGGGCCTGACGCGAGAAGTCGATCTTCAGGTCGCGCAGCAGCGGCTGCGAGATCGACATGGTCAGCCCCGACTGCACCAGCGGGTTGTAGCTGTTCAGGATGTTGTTGCTGTTGGTGTGGATGGCGTTCCACCCCAGGTTATAGGTCGTGCCGAACCACGGCAGACGCTGGCCGACGCCGGCGTTCGTCGTGACGATGTCGGTCCGGAGCGCCGTCGGAATCAGAAAGCTCGACGGGGGGACCAGCTGATTGTTCGAGTTGACGCCGGTCGTCAGCGTCGGCAGGAACGCGCCGGCCGCTGAGGCGACGCTCGTGTCACTGATCTGCGGGTCGAGCCGGTCCGCCTTCAGATCGACGTTCGCGTCCAGGGCCATCTTCACGCCGTCGTCGACCGACAGCCGGAACGTCGACGGGGGCATCTGTGCCGAGGCCCCCGTCTGCCGCTGGGCAGGTGGCTGCGCCGAGCTCGTCGCCGCCAGGCCGACGAG
>JBPYEE010000449.1:0-3554 GCA_051985095.1 Vicinamibacterales bacterium
CCGGAGGACTGCGTGCGGCCAAACGCGACCGACGGGATTGAGAGGTTCGAGGTGGCGTCGGAGCCGACCGACACCGTCGACAGCGTCATGCCCTCGCCAAAGTGCGCGTCCTCGGAGCCGGTCCAGCCGGTTTTCTGGAAATCGCTGATCAGGATCGCCTCGCGATGCTTCATTGCGGACCGCGACAGACTGCTATCGGCGAGCTTCAGGGCCGGACCGTAGCGCGTGGCGCCGGCGGTCACCTTCGCGGCGTTGATGGCCCCCTCGAGCCGCGCGCGATCCGGCGTCGCGCGCATGTTCTCCTCGGCGTTCTTGGCAAACAGCACGAGCGTCGCGCGGTCCTCGGCACCCAGGCCGCGCACGATCCGGCGCGCCGCCTCTTTCGCCTTGTCGAAATGGTCGCCGTACCCCATGCTCGCCGACTGATCGAGCAGAATCACCAGATCGCGGGCGCCGCCGCTCGCCGCGGCCGCCGTCAGGCCGGCCAGGCGAAACGGCCGTGCGAACGCGAGCACGATGAGGGCAACCGCCGCGGCGCGCAGCAACAACAGGAACCAATGGCGGATGCGGCGCCGGCGGACCGACTGATACGGAATCCGGCGCACGAACATCAGCGACGGAAATTCGACGACCCGTTTCTTTTCGCGCTGGATCAAGTGAATGAGGACCGGAATCGAAAGCGCCGCGAGGCCGATGAAGAACGCCGGCGTCAGGAAGGTCATCGAACCCTCATCAGCCGTTCACGGCTGGACAGGTAGCTGAACAGCGCCCGATCGAGCGGCTCGCCGGTGTTCAGCAGGGTGTAGTCGATCCGGTGCTCCGAAAACTTCGTCTGCAGCGACTCGACGTGCGCCGCGATCAGCTGCCGGTACTCGCGGGCGAGCGACTGCGGTACGACCGGCATCTGTTCGCCGCTCTCGAGGTCCTCGAAGCTCGAAGCCTCCTCGTAACCGAAATCGATCTCGGCCGGGTCGAGCACGTGGAAGACGACGAGATCGTTGCCGAGAAACTTGAGCGGCTTGATCGCCTCCAGCACGTTTTCGGGCTCCTCGTAGAAATCGGAGATCAGCACGAGGATGCCGCGGCGCTTGAAGAACTCCGCCATCTTGTTCAGCGGCGCGATCAGATTGCCGGCGCGCTCCGGCTTGGCGTGGTCGAGCGTGTGCAGCATGACGTTGAAGTGCTTGGCTGACGGCGGCACGTGATCGACGATGTCGTTGTCGAACGTGATGATGCCGACGCGATCGCGCTGCCGCTGCGCCAGGTAGCCGAGGCAGGCCGCCACGAACGACGCGTACTCGATCTTCGGGACGCCCCGCGCGCCGAACTTCATCGACTTCGACATGTCCAGCAGAATGCTCAGGTTCGTGTTCGTGTCGGCCTCGTACTGCTTGACATAGAACCGGTCGGTGCGCGCGAACAACCGCCAGTCGACGCGGCGGATATCATCGCCGGCGACGTAGCCGCGATGCTCCGCGAAGTCAATCGAGGCGCCGAAGAAGGGGGCGCGGTGGAGTCCGTTGATAAACCCCTCCACCACGGTCCGCGCCATCAGCTCGAGGTTGCTGATGCGCGCCAGAATCTTCGGGTCGACGAATCGTGCGCCGGGAATCGGTTGCGCCGCCGGCATCTACATGCCGCTCTTCGGCACGGCGACGGTCGACACCAACTCGTCGATGATGGAATCGGTGGTGATCCCTTCCGACTCGGCGCGGAAATTCATCAGCACGCGGTGGCGCAGGACCGGATGCGCCATCGCCCGGATGTCGTCGAAGCTGACGTGATACCGGCCGGTCGTCAGGGCCCGCGCCTTGGCGCCGAGGACCAGGTACTGCGCGGCGCGGACGCTGGCGCCGAACGCGACGAACTTCTTCACGGTCTCGGGCGCGTGCTTCGATTTCGGCCGGCTCGTGCGCACGAGGCTCAGTGCGTAGCGCAGCACCGGATCGGCGACCGGGACGCGGCGCACCAGCCGTTGAAACGCGACCAGGTCGTCGCCGTTGACCGGCTGCGTGAAATGCGGGTCGACAATCGCCGTGGTCGTCCGCACGACGGTCAACTCCTCATCTTCCGGGGGATGGTCGATGATGATGTGAAACATGAAGCGATCCAGCTGCGCTTCGGGCAGGGGATAGGTGCCTTCGAGCTCGATCGGGTTCTGCGTCGCGAAGACATAGAACGGCTCGGCCAGGTCGTAGGTCCGCCCCTGGATCGTGACCCGGTGCTCCTGCATCGCTTCGAGCAGCGCCGACTGCGTCTTCGGCGGCGTCCGGTTGATCTCGTCCGCGAGGACGATATTGCTGAAAATGGGACCGGGCGAGAAGACCATCTGCCGGCGGCCGGTCCCGGGATCCTCCTGGATGATGTCGGTGCCGGTGATGTCCGACGGCATCAGGTCCGGCGTGAACTGAATGCGCGTGAACTTCAGATCGAGGACCTTCGCCAGGGTCGCCACCAGCAGCGTTTTCGCCAGACCCGGCACGCCGACGATCAGACTGTTGCCGCCGACGAAGAGCGTCAGCAGCACGAGCTCGATCACGTCGGCCTGTCCGATGATCCGTTTGCCAAGCTCGGTGATGATCTCCTGGCGGCCAACCTTCATTCTGTCGGCGAGCGCGATATCGTCGGTCGATTCAAATTCCACAGTATCGAGGTCCACGAAACTCTCCTGCTAATGGGTCATCCCGTAAATGATGTAATTGACGCCGACCTTGTACGCTTCGTTCGACTCGTCAATCGGTTTAAAGCCCGTGTCCGACCATTCCCAGTATTCGGAAATGTCGGTGTTGAAGTTCGCCAGCGCCACGATGCGTTTCGACGGGTCATTGTCCTCAAAAATCGCCCGGAACACCGCCGATCCGCGATCGTAATACTGTGGGACGTCCAGCGTCTTGATTTCAAAAAACACGTGATAGACCGCGTTCGACAGCTCCAGCTCCTGCCATTGTCCCTCGGGCAGAATGCGTCGCATCTGCTGCTCGAAGTTGACCCAGTCGGCTCCACGGTAGTCATCGAACAGGACGAAGCCGCCTTTGAGGAGATACGCGCGAAACGCCGCCCCTTCCTCCTCGGTCATGGACCAGCGGCCCGGCTCGCACATGTACGCGATCGGGTACCGCGGCAGATCGGGATCGTCGAGTGCCATCACGTTCGATTGCTCGGTTCGCGACCCGAGATACGAGATCTCGTTCAGGACCTTCGTGAAATGCACTTCGCCATCCGGATAATCGTGGGACCAGCCGACCCGTTGTGTCTGATAGGGAATCGGCGGACCGTAGCGCAGCCGGATGAAGGTGAACCGGCCGTCGTAGGGCAGGTTGGGGGCGATCGGCGCACCGCTGCCGCCGCCGAACCGCATCCCGCCGCCGCGCCGCTGCGCGAGCGCCGAGCCGGCCACGCTCATCATCAGCACGGCCACGATCGCCCGCCTCATTTCTTGGCCTGCAAATCGCGAATCGCCTTGGTCTTCCGCGCCAGGTCGGTCAGCAGCGCCTCCATTTGCTGGTCGTAGGCGGCCGCGTCCATCGACGCCTTGCGCAGCTGCAGCGCCTCGA
>JBPYEE010000450.1:0-6099 GCA_051985095.1 Vicinamibacterales bacterium
TATCGCCCTTCGACGGTTCGGCCGCCGCAGGACCCCCTCGAGCCCGGCCCCAGCACCACGCATTAGCCAGGACGCGTCGCGCCCGGAGCACGGGCACAGGCCGGCCCGGGGCGCCGGCCCGGCGGGCTACGGATCCAAGCTCGAGCGGCCGATAACGTGATCGCAGAAATGGATGATCTGACGTTCAGCGCGCGCCGCGCGAGCGCCGCGGCGACCGTTCGTCCCGACGGCAGCGAGCTCGAAACCCGGTTCAAGGCGCTCGTGCAGTCGCCGCTCCGCGCGGGAATCCTCCGCTACCTGAGCGCCCGGCCCACGGAAAGCTTTGACGTCGAATCGCTGATGCAGACGTTCGGCCGCCTGCGGCTCGATGTCGAGAACTGCATCCGCGAGCTCGCCGATTTCGGCGTGGCCCGCGCGGTGCCGGGCACGCCGGCCCGCTACATCGTCGACCGGCCGGTGCAGGAAGGCGTCAGCGATCTCCTCGATCAATTCCTCGAACGGCGCGCGAGTGTGTCGACCGAGGATCAATCGCCGTCGGTTCAACGGTTCCGGGAAATGATCGGCCGCGACGAGAAGATGTTGATCGTCTTCGAGTGGATCCGCACCGCGGCGAAGTCGGACATTTCCGTACTCGTGCTCGGCCCGACCGGATCCGGCAAGGAGCTCGTGGCGCGCATGATCCACGAGCTCAGCCGGCGGGGCGTCGCGAAGTTCCAGGCGGTCAACTGCGCGGCGCTGCCCGACACGCTGTTCGAATCGGAAATCTTCGGTTACGAAAAAGGGGCGTTCACCGGCGCGCACGACCGCAAGCCCGGCCGGCTGGAGCTGGCGAACGAGGGGACGCTGTTCCTCGACGAAATCGGCGACATGTCGCTCATCGCGCAGGCCAAGCTCCTGCGCGTGCTCGAAGAGCGCCGGTTCGAGCGGCTCGGCGGGCAGAAATCCATCACGGTCGACTTCCGGCTCATCTCGGCGACCAATCGGCCCCTGGAGCAATTCGTTCGTGACGGCCGGTTCCGCGAAGATTTGTATTACCGCGTGAACGCCTTCGCGATCCGGCTCCCCTCGCTCCGCGAACGCCAGGTCGACATCCCGGTCCTCGCGCAGCGGTTCCTGGCCCGGTACTGCGCCGCGCAGGGGCTGCCGCTCGACAGCAAGGTGTTCTCGCGCGAAGCGCTCGACCTGCTCATCGGCTATCACTGGCCGGGAAATATTCGGGAACTCGAGAGCACCGTCTCACGCGCGGCCCTGTCGGCGCCGGGCCGCTCGATCCGCGCATCGGACGTCGAATTCCTGCACGCGACCGGCGCGACGGCGCCGCCGGCCGGCGACCAGATGCCGACGCTCGCCCAGTCCGAGCGAGCCCATATCGTCCGCGTCCTCGAAGCGGTGCACTGGAACAAAAAGGAAGCGGCCCGTGTGCTCGACATCAGCCGCGGAACGCTGTACCGGAAGATTCTCGAATATCAGCTCGAGCCGGAAGCGCGTGCCAGTGCGCGAAGAACCCGCGAGCCCGGGGCCTGATCGATTGGCCGGAGTCGTCTCTCCGGGACTCGGCGCCCAAAAGCCCGAACCGATGCACGACCTCCCGCTCGCCGCCCGCCTCTACGTGGGAGCCATCCTGACCGCCGGTGCCCTTGTCATCGTGGCGTTCGCGCCGCACGTCGAGAATTACCTCCTCTTCGCGCTGCTGCTCGGCTGCTCGTCGTTCGCCTCCGCCTTGAAAGTCAGCCTGCCTCTGGCGACGAGCGGCTCGACGATGTCGGTCTCCTACGCGGTCGATTTCGCGTCGCTGCTGCTCATCGGCGCCGACCAGACGATGCTCGTCGGAGCCGCGAGCGCCTTCAGCCAGTGCACGTTTCGCACGCAGGCGCGGTCCGCCCCCTACCGCACGCTGTTCAGCATGGCGTCGCTCGTCCTGACGGTCAAGGCAGCCGGTCTGGTGTACTCCGCGCTTGGCGGTCCGCCGCCGGGCGTCGCGCTGTCACTCGCCGAGATCCCCAAGCCGCTGGTCGGTGCCGCCACGACGTATTTCATCTGCAATACCGCCCTCGTGGCGGCGGCGATCGGGCTGTCGACCAAGCAGTCGATCCCGCACGTGTGGAACGAAAACTTTCTCTGGAGCGCACCGGGGTATTTTGTGGGCGCGCTCGTCGCCGCCGCCGGGGCGATGATTCTGCATCGCGGCGGCTACTGGTTTGCGGCGCTCCTGGCGGCGCCGACGTATCTGATCTACCACACCTACAAGGTGTACATGGGCCGGATCCAGGATCAGCAGCGGCACGTGCAGCAGGTGTCGGATCTGCACCTGGCGACGATCGAAGCGCTGGCGCTGGCCATCGATGCCAAGGACCAGACGGCGCAGAGCCACATCCGCCGCGTGCAGGTCTATGCCGCCGGTCTGGCGCGCGCGCTCGGGATGAGCGAGAACGAAATTCAGGGGGTCAAGACCGCAGCGCTCCTGCACGACATCGGAAAGCTCGCCGTGCCCGAACACATCCTGTCGAAGCCGGGTCCGCTGACGCAGGAAGAGTTTCAGAAGATCCGCATTCATCCGCAGGTCGGGGCCGAGATCATCAGCGGCGTGCCATTCCCGTACCCGGTCGCTCCGCTGATTCTGAGCCACCACGAACGCTGGGACGGCAAGGGCTATCCGGCGGGGCTCAGCGGCGAGCAGATCCCGCTCGGCGCCCGAATTCTCGCCGTCGTCGACTACTTCGACGCGTTGATGTCCGATCGGCCCTATCACAAGCCGATGAGCCTGGAGGCGGCGCACGGGCTCGTGAAGCAGGAGGCGGGCAAGGCGCTCGACCCGCGCGTCGTCCAGATGTTCGTCGACATGTATCCGGCGCTGGCAGCGGAAGCCGAAGCCAGCCAGGCATCGGCGCGCAAACTGACGCGCGTCGCCACGCATGCGCCGAGCGCCCGGCCGGCGGTCGGACTGGTGCACGAATCGCCGGCGCGCACGAACGTCTTTCAGGACATCGCGCTGGCGCACCGCGAGATCTACGCGCTCTACGAAATCGCCCAGGCGATGGGGAGCAGCCTCGGCGTCTCGGACACGATGGCGCTGATCTCGTCCAAACTGAGCAACATCGTCCCCTTCTCGTGCTGCGCGCTCTTCCTGTTCAACGAGGAGACCGAGATGTTGCGGTGCCGGTTCGCAACCGGCGTCGATTCAGAGCGCATCCAGCAACTGACGATCCGCAACGGCCATGGCCTCACGGGCTGGGTCGCGCGGAATCGTCGGCCGCTCGTGAATGCGCGGCCGAGCGCCGACTTCGAAGCCGCCGGGCAGGCGTCGGACGGCCTCGCGCTGCACGCGGCCCTCGTCTGCCCGCTGCTCTTCAACGAGCGCTTCATCGGCACGATGACGGTCTATCACACGGAGCCGTCGATTTACACCGACGATCACCGGCGGCTGCTGGACCGCATTTCCGAGCAGGCGGCGGCCGTGATCTACAACTCGATTGTGTTCGAGCAGACGCAGGAGGACTCGCTGACCGACCCGTTGACGGCGCTGCCGAACACCCGCTTCATGTTCATGCACCTGACGCGCGAGCTCGCACGCGCCGAGCGGCTGAAGTCGGAGGTCTCGCTCCTCGTCATGGATCTCGACAGCTTCAAGGGCATCAACGACAGCTACGGCCATCACGTCGGGGACCGCGCGCTCCGCGACGTCGCCGCCGTCCTGCGCGCCGCGATCCGGCCGTACGACATCTGCGTGCGGTACGCCGGCGACGAGTTCATCGTCGTGCTGTCGGGATGCGGCGGCGAGGAGGCCGAACGGAAACGGCTGGAGCTGCAGCGCGCCGTCGATCATCTGCAGTTCGAGGCGCGGCCGGGCCGCCAGCTGCCCCTTGCCATCAGTGTCGGCGCCGCGGTGTTCCCGCACGACGGGGACACCTACGAAACGTTGCTGGCAACGGCGGACAGCCGGATGTACCGCGACAAAACCCGTCGCAAGCGGCTGGCGTCGACCGAGCCGCCGCGCGACGCGATGGCCCCGATGAAGCCGTCCGGATCGACGGTCACCGAGGCCGAGCTGCAGAGGGCCGCCGTCGGCGTGCTCTAGGCGCCATCGTCGGTCCAGTCGGGCGCCACGCCCACGAGCGCGGTCCACACAAACGCCAGGCCGGTGGCGCCGGCCACGAGCGCGAGGCCGTCCATCCACCACGCGCTGGCGCGTCCGCTGAACTCCACCCACGCCGACGGAAGCGCCAGCGCCAGACCGACGATGGCCGCGAGCGCACGTCGCCGAACAAACCGCAGCAACAGCCCGCGCGCGCGGCGCAAGACCATCGTGCGATCATAATCGGGTGTGCTGCTGACGTTGCCGATCCGCGAAGTGATCCGGGCCACGCCGCGCGCGCGCATCGTCCGTCTCGGCCTGAACAGCTCCCGGTTCGAGTTCGCGGCGGGCCAGGCGGTGATGATCGGCAACCGCGGCAGCGAGATCCGGAAGCCCTACTCGATTGCCAGCGCGCCCGAAGACGCCGACCTGCACCGGCACCTCGAGCTCCTGGTCGGGCTGCGCGAAGATGGCGAAGCCTACGAGTATCTGACGCTGCAGGTCGGCGCCGAGGTCGACGTGGAAGGGCCGCTTGGCAGCTTCACCTTCCCGGCAAACCCGGTGGAGCGGAGTTTCGTGTTCGTCGCCGGCGGCACCGGCATTGCCCCGCTGCGCGCGATGCTGCGTCATGCCATCCTGGGCCACCACCCGGTGCGCCACGTCGGGCTGCTCTACAGCGCCCGCACGCCTGACGAATTCGCGTTCGCGGAGGAGTTTCGCGAGCTCGCCTCGACTGGGTTGATCGACTTCCGCCAGACCATCACCCGCGAGACCGAACGCGCCTGGTCGGGCGCCCGCGGCCGCATCGGCCGCGGGCACCTGCAACAGCTCGTCCACGACAAGGAGTCGCTCTGCTTCGTGTGCGGCCCGCGGACGCTCGTCGAAGAGATGCCCAGGCTGCTCGAGGAGATCGGCGTTGCCCGCGAACGGATTCGCGTCGAAGAATGGTGATCAAAACCCGACGGTGTGAAATCCTGCGTCGACCATCAGGATCTCGCCGGTGACCGCCCGCGATGCGGGACCGAGCAGGAACAGCGCCGCGTCGGCGACCTCCTGCTGGTCAACGCCGCGCCGGAGCGGCGCGCGTTCCCGGTAGACGTTCAGAATGGTCGAGAAGCCGGAGATGCCGGCTGCGGCCAGCGTCTTGATCGCGCCGGCAGAAATGGCGTTCACGCGAATCTTCTGCGGCCCGAGATCCGCGGCGAGGTACCGGACGGTGGACTCGAGCGCCGCCTTGGCGACGCCCATCACGTTGTAGTTGGTGAACACGCGCTGGCTGCCGAGATAGGTGAGCGTGACGATGCTGCCGCCGCCGCGTTTGGCCATCAGCGGCGCCACCGCGCGCGTCAGGCCGATCAGTGAATACGTGCTGACGTCGAGCGCGATGCGAAAGCTCTCGCGCGAGGTCCCGACAAACGGCTGGCTGAGGGCGTCGGCCGGCGCGAACGCCGCGCCATGGACCAGAAAGTCGAGGCCGCCGAACTCGCGATCGATGAGCGCCGCCACGTCGCCGATCTGCTGGTCGCTGGCCACATCGCACGGCGCGAGCAGCGGATCGGTGAGCTGTTCGGCAAGCTCTCGCACGTTTTCGCCGAGGCGTTCACTGGGATACGTCAGCGCGAGCCGCGCGCCCTGCGCGGCGGCGGCCTGCGCGATCGCCCATGAAATCGACCGCTTGTTGGCGACGCCGACGATGAGTCCATGCTGCCCGGCCAGAGTAGACATGAGTGTTTGACGACGGCCGGCGTCGTAGAGACGCCCCGGTGGCTCGTTTATTTCGAGCGCTTGCGGCCGCCGCCGCCGTGACGCTTCGCCATCCGCGACATGTTGCCGTTGCCGCGCAGCGGCGAGCCGAAATTGCTGTTCGATCGATTGCCGCCGCCGCCGTGAAATCCCTGACCGCCGCGCTGATGGCGTGGGCGGAAGCGATTGGGCCGCGTGCCGGGCTGCCGGATGGTGAACTCCGGAATCGGACGCGCCGGCGGCTGCTGCCCTTCCGGACGCGGCAGCGACGCGCGGATCAACCG